>BTTE01000042.1:0-25203 GCA_036244975.1 bacterium
GGACGTTTTACGGTGGTGTGGTAGCTTTGGTTAAAGCCTTCGATAATGGAGTCCACACCATTGGTAGCAAAATAAATGGCCATAAAAAATCCGGCAGATAACAAGCCCTGGTGAGGCCGTCTGATAATTTCTACCACCGTGTTTCTGACCATGGCGAAGATGTTGGAAGGGATTACCTCTTGCAAAAGGTCGAGTAAATAAATCTGGTAATGTTCTCCCGTTACAAACGGAATTAATGTAAAGAGGAACATGATGAACGGAATAAGCGCGAGAAAAAAGGTATAAGCAATGGCAGACGCCCGGTAAGTGAGTACGCCTTTGAAAAGTCCGCGAAAGAAAAAAACCAGCACATCATACAACGGCATACCGTCAAAGCCGGGTAATACAATCACTCTTAGCAAGCGTTTCAACCGGATATTAAAATGGATGTATTTCTTTTTTATTTTATACAAAACAATGTGAATTAATCGTTTATAGCCTTCAGGCTGATGTCGAGGCTTTTAATTTGATGGGTGAGTGCGCCAACGGAAATAAAATCAACACCTGTTTCGGCATATTTTCTGATAGTTTCCGGAGTAATGCCTCCCGAAGCTTCCGTTTCATACTTTTTGTCAACCATTTCTAATGCCTGCCGCAGCTCGTCCGGAGAGAAATTATCCAGCATGATGCGATGGATTCCACCTGTCTGTAACACCTCCTTTAACTCCTGGAAATTACGGGTTTCAATCTCGATTTTTAAGTCCAGATGATTGGCTTTCAGGTAACGGTGAACCTTTTCTATGGCGGGTCGAATGCCTCCTGCGAAGTCAATATGGTTGTCTTTAATCATAATCATGTCGTACAGCCCGAAGCGGTGGTTTTCGCCGCCACCGGCCCTGACGGCCATTTTCTCAAATATTCGGTTGCAGGGGGTTGTCTTTCGCGTGTCAAGTACTTTGGTGTGAAGTCCCGTTAGCCGGCCAACCACTGCTGCCGTATAGGTGGCAATCCCACTCATGCGTTGAATGTAGTTCAGGGCGGTACGTTCGGCAGACAGAAGAACCCGTGATTTTCCGCTGACCATCATAATTTTATCGCCCGGAACAATGCCCATCCCATCGGAGATCAGTATCTCAACGGATGTTTCGGGGTCCAGTATCTTGAAAACCTTTTCGGCAATCTCCGTTCCGGCCACAATCCCTTTTTCTTTTGCCAGCATAACGGCTGTGCCGGTAGCTTCTGTACTAATGGTTGCCAGTGAAGTATAGTCGCCGGTTCCCATATCCTCTTCCAATGCTTTACGAATAATTTCTTCTACCGTCATTTTTTAATCTGTTCAATATCAATTTGTTGAATTTGAAAATTGTGGTCTTTCGGGCTGAATAAAAAATAGACATTCCACCGGGAGGTATGGCTGCTGTACTGGCCAATCAAATAATAATTATCTCCCGAATAGCCGTTTTCTTTTAACAAAAATTCTTTGGCTTTATACTTTCGAAAAAAACCCTGAAGCAGCCATTTGGCTTTGGTATCCGAATAAAAGCCTTCTTCCCCGGGAATGTTCATGTTTACAAAACCGCTGAAATAGACTTTTAGATGACCCATCTCTCCGTATGTAAACGAATTGATAAAGTCTTTCTTTAATTGCTGTGGCTCCTGTGAGAAAGCCAATAGCGACCATCCGAAAAACGAAAGAAATAGAAAAATTTTGGCTATTTTCATGCCCTTAAAATTTATTCAAAAATACAAAATTTACGTTTACCGGTGTTGAAATCTTTTCCGCAGTCCGATGGGCTGCGAGATAATTTTGTGTTACATTTGAAAAATTTTTTCAACCTGACATCTATGAAACGATTTTCTACTTTGGCAACTGTCTTATTACTCACCGGGGTAATTTTTACTTTTTCTTCCTGCGAATCATCGTCCCATACCAATCCAAAAAAGAAATTTAATGCCCGGTTGAATAAATTTAACCGCAGCTTAAAAAAAGCAGACAAGACCATGGATTTGATGGACAATATGGAATCGCAGAAAGCAAAAGTACAGGCAGATTACCGTCTCGGAAAAATCACGAAAGCAGAATCTGAAAAAAGGCTGGAAGCTATTGAAAGCAGGTATAACCGGAAGGTTGCGGGGAGTTCTGGCAACTTGTATGTGTTGGGACTTCCGGGTTGGGCAAAGGCTCTGGGACTTTCCGAACCTGAAAATATGGTACTTGATAAATCACTTTCGCAGGTAACAACCGAAGACAGCAAGGGCAGCGGCTTTCGCTCCGTAACATTGGTGTATAAAGGCAGTTATAAGCAGGCTATGGAACAGGCCCGTAAAGTGGCTGCCCTGGCAGGGGTGCCGTTGAGTCCGGAATACAAAACTGCCATGGAGATGAAAGAAAAATACGGCGATGAGATTGTGAAAGGTGCCGTTTATGTGAATTTCGAACCGGGTGCTGCCAACAATCCGAAATATAGTATTGCCATAACGGTGGATGAAAAAGGGGTGCTGACGATTAGCGCTACGGATGCGAAAAAGATGGAAAAGGAAATAAACGCTTTAGAACCTATACGGTAATGAAAAAAATTCTTGTATCAGGCGGTAGTAGCGGAATTGGAAAAGCGCTGGTCAGGAAATCCGTACAACAGGGACATGAGGTTTTTGTCTTTGCCCGTTCGGAGGATAAGTTGCATTCCCTGTCGGAGGAATTTCCGGAAGCAGAAAATCGATTGCATACTTATGTTTTTGATTTGAAAACGGGCAACTTCTCCCGGCTTGCCCGTGAAGTTAAAACAACCATGGGAACCATCGACCGCATGGTAAACAATGCCGGAACACTAATTAATAAGCCCTTTTTGGCGTTGACGGCAACGGAGGTAGAAGATACTTTTCGCGTAAACGTTATGGCGGTTTTCCCACTTGTTCAGCATCTCTTTCCGCTTATCTCACCCGGAGCACACATTGTCAACATTACCAGCATCGGGGGTTTTCAGGGTAGCCGGAAGTTTCCCGGACTTTCTGCTTACAGCGCCAGCAAAGGGGCGCTGAGTATTCTCACCGAAAGTATGGCTTTGGAACTTGCCGAATACAACATCCGTGTGAATGCTCTTGCGCTGGGAGCGGTGCAAACAGCTATGCTTGCTGCTGCGTTTCCTGCTTACAAAGCTCCGCTGGAGCCGGATGAAATGGCCGACTTTATTCTGGACTTTACGCTCCACGGACATCGTTATTTTAACGGAAAAATATTGCCGGTTTCATTGTCCACCCCGTAATGCTTTTATGTGCCCGATACTCTTTCGGTTTGCAATCCGAAAGTGTTTAGCCTTCTTTCTGCAAAACACAACGTTTTGTATCGTAACTCTTGCTATCTTTACCCTTTCAAACAGATGAGAAAAAATGGAAAAAATTGCGCTGTTTCCCGGCTCCTTCGACCCCATCACCCTGGGGCATGTTTCTGTTATCCGGAGGGCACTGCCTCTTTTTGACAAAATCATCATTGCCATTGGTATCAATTCCGACAAAAAACACATGTTTCCGATAGAAAAGCGCAAAGCCTGGATTGCGTCTGTTTTTAAAAACGACCCGGCCATCGAAGTGCGAACCTATGATGGCCTTACGGTGGACTTTTGCAGGAAGGCAGGAGCAAACTTCATCCTGCGTGGGCTGCGCACAGCGGCAGATTTTGAATTTGAACGTAGTATAGGACAGATAAACAGAAAGTTATTTCCGGAAATTGAAACGGTTTTTATCCTTACGGAACCTGAATTTACGCCCATCTCGTCCTCCATTGTTCGTGACGTATTCCGGCATGGTGGCGACATCAGCGGGATGGTTCCCAAAGAAGTTGTTCTGTAAATCCGGTTACTACCGTGAAAACATCATCGTTACAAAAGGCTTACTGGGACAAAGTCGCCACCGAAAAGAATTTCACCCTTCATCCTGACTTTCACCTGCTGGAAACCGGCATCGATAAGGATGCTTTTATTGTAGATTGGGGTTGTGGTTACGGACGGACATTAGAGGAGTTTTACCGGGCCGGTTACCGGAATACACTGGGGCTGGATTTCTCCGGTGAGATGATTGCACGCGGCCAAAAATCTTTCCCCTGTTTAAATTTGCAGATTGTTGAAAATGCACATACGAATCTGCCTGATAATTCCGTTGATATGGTGTTGCTTTTTGCGCTGCTGACCTGTGTTAAGGAGAATGAAGAGCAACAGAAGCTTATGAAAGAGATCAGGCGAATATTAAAACCTGATGGGTGGGTGTACATAATTGATTTTCTGTTGAATGACGATGAGCGAAACAAAAACAGATATGCTGCATTTGCAGAGAAATATGGTGTGTACGGCGTTTTCGATTTGCCCGAAGGCGCAACTCTTCGCCATCATGAAGAAAGTTACGTGAAGTGTTTGATGAAGGATTTCAAAACAACTCACTTTACGAAAACACAGTTTAAAACCATGAACGGTCACATTTCCAACGGCTTTGTGCTGTTGGCAAGAAATGAGTAGTTATGCGATGGATAAATATTTTCCCGTTATTTCTTTTGTTGGTAGCCGGAGGTGTGCAATCCCGGGAGGTTCAGATTACCGGCCATACGAAGGGCTTTTCTCCGGGAAGTCTGGTGCGGGTTTTGGTTTATGCCGATCAGTTTTCACATCTGGAAAAAACACTGGCCACCACCCGAACGGACAGTACCGGAAATTTCAGTTTGACATTCCCTGTCACGCAGACCACCTACGCCATGCTTGCCATTAACCTGAAACGTACCGGATTTTACCTGAAACCGAAGGCCGTTTACCATTTTACCATTGCTCAGGATTCTCTTATTCGTAATGCTTCCCCGTTTGAAGATATACCGCTTCGGGTGAGTATAAAGGCCGAAGATGACAGCCTGAATATACTTATCGGAATTTATAATGAGCTTTACAACAAATTGATTATAAACCATTTCAGGGATATCTATCTGTCTCATAATCGTGAGCTGCTGAGAAACTTTGAGGCGAAAGTCAACCAACGTTTCGGGCAGATTAAAACTCCCTATTTGCAGCGCTACATACGCTATTCGCAGGCCTCTCTTGTCTGGGGCTCACGTACAAAGTCGTTACCGGAAATAGTGGCTGCTTATTTTGCCGAAAATCCGGTTTTGTATCATAACAGACAATATACCAGACTTTTTCTTAACTTTTTCCGGGTTTATTTCGAGTCAACCATAAAAAAACCGGTTACCCGCGACAAACTTGCACGTGTCATTCCGCAACGGAATTTGAAAAAGCTGGATGCCCTTTTTGCTTCCGATCCTGCGCTTTCGGCAGATGCCCGTGTGCGTCAACTCGCAGAAATGGTTCAACTCGCCAATCTCTATCCGGACCCTGGTTTTGGGAAAGATGACATTACGTTGCTTTTTAAACAGATAGCCGCAAAGAGCGCTTTTGTAAAAAACAGGGAAATTGCCCGGGACTATTTGGTGAAACTCAACATTTTGCAGCCGGGAACGCCTGCCCCCGCTTTTCTTTTACCTGATTTAACGGGAAAAGAATTTTCGTTAAAGGATTTCAGAGGAAAATTTGTGCTGCTTGATTTTGTCAACACACATTGTCCGGTTTGCAACAAGCAGCTGAACGAATTGGCTAACATTAGCCGGGAGCTGGGTGCCGGGTTCACCAATCTGACAATAGTAAAAGGAAAAGCAACGCCGGAATTTATGCGGCAGGCGAATCCTACCGGTTATAGCTGGCCGTTTTTATTGCTGGGGAAAAGTATTTTGATACTGGAAAGATATCAGATAGTAACCTATCCGGCTTACGTACTTATCGACCCGGAAGGCCGTGTTGCTATGGCTCCGGCACCTATGCCCGGTAATAATTTACAACAATACATTGCCACCCGGATAAATGCATTCAAAAAAAGAGCTAAAAATTGATGGGCTTTCAATACCTTTGCAAAATAATTGAGCTTGTCAGTTTAAGCCACTAAGGAACAATAATTGATGAGAATGATTTTCAATTTAAACATATTATGATTGGATTTATAAAAAAGGTAATAGGAGACAAAGCTTCGCGCGACAATAAAGCAATTTCTCCTATCGTTAGCAAAGTTAAAGAAGCTTACGAGGAGATTAAAGACCTGAGTAACGATGAGCTGCGTGCAAAAACACAGGAGTTCAAAGAGAAAATAACTTCCTATATTTCCGATGATGAGAAAGAGATGGCCAGGCTCAAACAAATAGTTGAGGGTGAGCACGATATAGCCATGCACGAGAAAGAGAACATTTATGAACAGATAGATAAACTTTCTACGGAAATCTACAACAAAACACAGGAGATACTGGATAAATTGCTACCGGAAACCTTTGCCGTCATGAAAGAAACTGCCCGTCGTTTCAAAGATAACCCGGAAGTTGTGGTAACGGCAAACGAATGGGACCGTCATGCTGCCACTGTCCTGGATAATGTGAGAGTTGAAGGAGACAAAGCCTACTATAAAAATCAGTGGATGGCCGGTGGGAACCTGATTACCTGGGATATGGTGCCTTATGATGTGCAACTTTTCGGCGGTGTCGTATTGCATCAGGGTAAGATTGCCGAGATGGCAACAGGGGAGGGGAAAACCCTTGTGGCTACACTACCTGTTTATCTGAATGCCCTGCCGGGGAAAGGAGTACATGTGGTTACCGTGAACGACTATCTGGCAAAACGTGACTCCGAATGGATAGGCATGTTGTTGATGTTTCATGGTATGAGAGTTGATTGTATCGACAAACACGAGCCCAATACCGCTGAGCGCCGTAACGCTTACCTTTCGGAAGTTACTTACGGAACCAACAATGAATTCGGCTTTGATTATCTGCGTGACAATATGACAGGAGATCCGGAAGAAATGGTGCAACGCGAACCCTATTACAGTATTGTGGATGAGGTTGACTCCGTTTTAATTGATGATGCCCGTACGCCGCTTATCATTTCAGGACCTACGCCTAAAGGCGAAAAACACGAGTTTGATGCCCTAAAGGGAGATGTGGAAAAATTATACAACGCTCAGAAAAATCTTGTGTCCCATCTTATCTCCGATGCGCGCCGTATTTTAAAAAACAACCCTAAGCCGGAAGATATCACCAAAGCCGGCGACCTGATTTTTACAGCTTACCACGGTCTTCCGAAAAACCATGCACTGATTAAGCTTCTTAGTGAAGAGGGAAACAAAGCCCTTATGCAAAAGCGCGAAAGCTTCTATCTGCAGGAACAGGCCAAAAACATGCACATTATAGATGATGAACTCTATTTTGTCATCGATGAAAAAAACAACACTTCCGACCTTTCGGAAAAAGGTATTGACCTGCTGACAGAATCCTATAACGATCCCAATTTCTTCATCCTTCCCAACATCGGTGAACGTGTCGCAGAGTTAGAAAATCAAGATCTGGATGAAAAAGACCTCCTGCAAAAGAAAAATGAAATGATTACCGATTATTCTATTAAATCGGAACGGGTTCATACGGTTACTCAGCTATTAAAAGCCTATACGCTTTTTGAAAAGAATGTGGAATACGTTATCATGGACAACAAAATCAAGATTGTTGATGAACAAACCGGACGTATCATGGAAGGCCGTCGTTATTCCGACGGTTTGCACCAGGCACTTGAAGCAAAAGAAAACGTAAAAATTGAGGCGGCAACGCAAACTTATGCCACGGTTACTTTGCAGAACTATTTCAGAATGTATAAGAAACTTGCCGGGATGACCGGTACTGCTGAAACGGAAGCCGGTGAGTTTTGGGATATTTACAAACTGGATGTTGTAGTAATACCCACCAACAAGCCCATAGTGAGAGATGACCGGCAGGATTTGGTTTATAAGACAAAACGGGAAAAGTACACGGCAATAATTGATGAAATTGAGAATCTGGTAAAATTAAAAAGGCCATCTCTGGTAGGGACTACTTCCGTGGAAACATCGGAGTTGTTGAGTAAGATGTTGCTCCGGAGACATATCGAACATAACATCCTGAATGCCAAATTACACTTTAAGGAGGCGCAGATTATTAGAGAAGCCGGACATGCTGCAAGAGTAACCATTGCCACCAATATGGCCGGTCGTGGTACCGATATCAAACTGGGCCCCGGTGTGGTTGAGGCAGGCGGGTTGGCAATAATCGGTACGGAAAGGCACGATTCAAGGCGTGTTGACAGGCAACTGCGTGGTCGTGCCGGCCGTCAGGGCGATCCGGGAAGTTCCCAGTTTTATGTTTCGCTGGAGGACGATCTTATGCGTATGTTCAGCTCGGGACGTGTTGCCGGAATTATGGACCGCCTCGGACTGAAAGAGGGGGAAGTTATTCAGCACTCTATGATTACCAAATCCATCGAACGGGCTCAAAGGAAAGTAGAAGAGAACAACTTTGGCATCAGAAAGCGTTTGCTGGAATATGATGACATTATGAACTCACAACGGGAGGTTATCTATAGAAAACGCCGGCATGCCCTCTTTGGTGACCGTCTTGCCGTAGATATTTCCAATATGATGTTTGATCTCTGCGAACAGATTGTTACTGATAATCAGGACAATAGCGACTTTAAAACTTTCGAGATGCAGCTTCTGAGGGTGCTTTCTACCGAATCGGTAGTTACTGAAAAAGAGTTCCTGTCGATGCCTTTCGAAGAGATTACCGAAAAACTTTTTGCAAAGGTTTACAAATCATATCAGCAAAAGCGCGAACGCCTTATTATGCAGACTTTCCCTGTAGTGAAAGATGTGTATGAAAATCAGTCACAATACGAAAATATTGCTATCCCTTTTTATGATGGACAAAAACAGGTTCAAATTATTGCTAACCTGAAAAAAGCTGTCGAATCGGAAGGAAAAGAAATTGCGCTGGCTTTTGAAAAAGGGATTGTCCTCTCTACCATCGATGATGCATGGAAAGAACAATTACGCGAAATGGACGACCTGAAACAGTCTGTCCAGAACGCCTCTTACGAGCAAAAAGACCCATTGTTGATTTATAAATTCGAGTCGTTTAACCTCTTCAAACGGATGATCGAAAAAATCAATAACGAAGTGGTCTCCTACCTTATCAGGGGAGATATTTATAATCCGGACCAGCAGGCATTCAGAGAAGCTAAAATCAACCGTGGTATTGATCGCTCGAAGATTCGGGAAGAACGGGGAGACATGCTCTCACAAGCACATGCCGACACACAGCAACACAGGAAGCCACAGCCTGTTAAAGTAGCCAAAAAGGTTGGACGTAACGATCCCTGCCCTTGTGGCAGCGGAAAGAAATATAAGAACTGTCATGGAAAAAATGCGTAAATTTGCTGCAAACGCAACAGAATATTTTACGATGAAAAGCTACACTAAAATCTTTCTGATTTCTATTGTGGGAATATTACTGCTCACCGCGGCCAGCTGTCACAGGCATCCCCCCGGCCCTGAAATTCCTTTGTATAGTTATCTTAAACCCATTATCAATCCCCCTGATACGTTTCAAATTGCCTATAATTTAAGCGTTTATGGTGATAAAATTGCCCACGTTTCTTTTCAGGATAATGCTGTGTGGCTTGTGGAAAAGCTGGGAGTGGGGAAAGCCATCTTTAAAGCAATAAGCTATGATTCAACTTTCATTGTTATTGACAACAAAGATACCCTGGCCATGAAAAGCGGAGAACCTTACGCTTTTATTGCCAACAACAATAACTACACCGATATTAACAATTATTTCGTGCAGTTTACGAAGCTGCCGATAAGTTATGACAGCTATGAACCGAAGTTTAAGTAACGGAAACCAAATGCCGGAGGTTACGGATACCTGATTTTAAGAAAAATTTATTACAAAAACGGATTTTCCGGTACGCTTTGTCGGGTGAAAGAATTTTTTTCTACATTTGCCCCTATAAAGTCAGATACTTGAAAAAAGATTCACACATAGTACTTCTTTCAGAAGTTTTAGGGCGTAACTGTCGGGGTTACAGTGTTGTTATGTCTGATTTTACTACCTCTACAACCTCAACCCCTTAGGGGGTTACATCTTTCATATTATCCCAAGGGGGAACATTATCCCTGTTTATTTAACAAAACAGGCATCAGCATGCTCTGTGAGGCCTGTTTATCCCTATTTAAAAAAAGAAAAAATGAAAGTCTTAAAATTCGGAGGCAGCTCGGTAGCCAATGCCGAGAACATAAAAAAGGTTATTGAAATCGTCAGCCGGAGAAAAAATAACGGCCAATTGATCGTGGTAGCGTCGGCCCTGGGCAAAGTAACCGACCGGCTTGAGGAAAGTGGTAAAATGGCAAGTATGGGTGATGAACGCTACAAACAAATCCTGAAAGATATTGAAAGCACCCATCTCGGCGTCATTGACGCGCTTTTCCCACTGAAACACCAAAGTGAAATCAAAGCCGGCATAAAAATGATGGTTAACGAGCTGGAAGATACCTGTCTCGGTGTTTTCCTGTTACAGGAAATAAATCCGAAAATATACGACCTGCTGTTGTCTTTCGGCGAACGGCTTTCGGGACTGGTGCTTTCCAAAGCCCTGAGTTTTCATGGCGTCCGGACCCGTTTGCTCGATGCACGTGAAATCATCCTCACCGACGAAACTTTCGGACACGCACAGGTAAACTTTGAGGAGACCGGAAAGCGCTTTCAGCAGCAGATAAGAAACATTAAAGAGCATGTTTTTGTTTCGGGATTTATTGCCTCATCGGCAAACGGCAAACCGACAACGCTGGGCCGCGGTGGTTCCGATTACACAGCAGCTATCCTCGCGGCTTCCGTTGATGCTTCCGCATTGGAAATATGGACCGATGTGGATGGCGTGATGACCGCTGATCCGGCTTTCGTGGACAGCGCGCTTCCTCTGAAAAAGCTGTCGTACAGTGAGCTTATGGAGATGTCTCATTTTGGCGCCAGGGTGGTTTTTCCGCCAAGTATCCAGCCTGTTATGAAAAAAGATATCCCGGTTTGGATAAAAAACACCTTTCATCCCGAAGCTTCCGGAACACTCATCGACCGCAACGGAACACCCCACGGAAACCTGGTAAAAGGACTTTCCCATATTGAAAATATTGCTTTGCTGACACTTTCCGGCGGCGGAATGGTGGGCATAACCGGAATTGCCGCCCGCCTTTTCTCGTGCCTGTCGCAGCAAAAAGTCAATGTCATTTTTATTACACAGGCTTCATCCGAACACTCTATTACGCTGGCCATCAACCCATCAGATTTGGGGAATGCCCAAAAGGCTATCGAACAGGAGTTTGAATCGGAAAGAAGACTGGCCATAATTGATGCCCTGCAGGTCGAACAGGATCTTTCCATCATTGCGCTGGTTGGCGACAATATGAAATCATCGCTGGGACTGAGCGGGAAAGCTTTTGATGCTCTCGGCAAAAACGGGGTGAACATTCGTGCCATTGCTCAGGGCTCCACCGAACGAAACGTATCTTTGGTCGTGCTGAAAAAAGATGTTACCAAAGCGCTCAACGTGTTGCACGAACGGTTTTTTCTTGCCCGCTATAAAAAAGTACATGTTTTTATGATAGGTGTCGGAAATGTGGGTGGAACACTTTTGCAGCAACTTAGCGACCAGTACGATTATCTGAAAAAGGAGTACGCACTGAAAATAAAGGTGGTAGCGCTGGCCAATAGTCGCCGGATGCTTTTCGACGAACACGCCATTGACTTTAAAAGCAGGGAGGAACAGTTGTTGACGGAAGGGGAGCCCATGAATCCGGAATTGTTTGTCCGGAAAATGAAAGCGCTCAACCTGCGAAATTCCATTTTTGTGGACAACACCGCCAGTGCGGAAATTGCCGGCCTGTACGAAACGGTACTCAAAAGCAGTGTCAGCGTCGTCGCTTCCAACAAAATAGCCTCTTCTGCCTCTTATGTAACTTATAAGCGGTTGAATGACACTGCTTTGGCCATGAAGAAGAAATATCTGTACGAAACAAATGTGGGCGCCGGATTGCCTGTGCTGAAAACCATTTGCGACATGATCAAAAGCGGGGATAAAATTTTGCGAATCAAAGCGGTGCTGTCGGGAAGTCTGAATTTCATTTTTAACCATTTTACGGACGAGGTTGCTTTTTCGGATGTGGTGGCACAGGCCCGGAAGGAAGGTTATACCGAACCCGACCCGCGCATTGATCTGAGCGGAAAAGATGTGATGCGAAAGATTCTGATTCTTGCCCGCGAAAGCGGGTATCCGCTGGAACCGGAAGAGGTGGTCATCAATCCGTTTATGCCCGAAAGCTTAATGAACCGGCCTTCTGTTGAGGCGTTTACGGAAGCGTTGAGTCAATATGATGATCATTTTGAGAAATTACGGAAAGAAGCCGCAGGGGCCGGAAAAAAATTGCGGTACGTGGCTGAGTTCGACAACGGAAAAGCGGTGGTGGGCTTGCAGATGGCTGATGCCTCGCAACCTTATTTTCAGCTTGACGGAAAAGACAATATTGTGCTCATCTATTCGCAACGCTACAATGAACAGCCGTTAGTGATTAAAGGGGCAGGAGCCGGAGCAGCCGTAACGGCTTCCGGCGTTTTTGCAGACATTATTTCTATTGTAAATCAATAAGCTGACGAACATGAAAGAAATTACAATTTTTTCTCCGGCAACGGTGGCCAATGTCTCCTGTGCCTTTGATATTATGGGTTTTGCCGTGGAGCAGGCCGGCGACCGGATGACTTTCCGGAAAACAGATGAAAAAGGTATCCGTATTGTGATGAAAAACTACCGGGAACTTCCTTCCGAGCCGGAAAAGAATGTGGCAGGTGTTGTGGCGCTGGCCATGATCGAAAAGAGGCAGCCCGGTTTTGGTACCCTTATAGAGATTGAAAAAGGCATTCTGCCGGGAAGCGGCATGGGCTCCAGCGGTGCCAGTGCCGGTGGAGCCGCTTTTGGCGTTAACAAGCTGCTGGACGAGCCGTTTGGGAAAACAGAACTGGTACAGTTTGCCATGCTGGGCGAAGCGCTGGCTTCGGGCGTGGCACATGCCGACAATGTGGCGCCCAATTTGTTCGGTGGTTTTACGCTGGTGCGCAGCACAAATCCTCTTGACGTGATTCCGCTGCACACTCCGGAAAAGCTCTCGGTAAGCCTGATTCACCCGTTGATTGAAGTGAAAACCAAAAATGCCCGGAGTATCCTGAAAAAATCACTGCTGTTAAAAGATGCCGTAACCCAGTGGGGCAATGTGGCCGGACTGGTTGCCGGACTTTTTATGGAAGATGACGACCTGATAGCCCGCTCCATGCACGATGGCATTGTGGAGCCCGTCCGCTCAATGCTTATTCCGATGTTTGATGAACTCAAACGGGCTGCACTAAATGCCGGCGCTCTCGGATGTAGTATTTCCGGCTCGGGACCTTCTGTTTTTGCCCTGTCGGCCGACTTGGCTACAGCCGGAAAGGTAACCGAAGCCATGCGGAAAATTTATGGAGGAAAAGATGTACCCTTCGAAACATTCACCTCCGGCATTAACAAAAAGGGCATCCGTATTTTGAATGAGATTAGTGATTAAAGAATTTTCAAAAACCTACTAAAAATGAAATATTACAGCACAAACCGTAAATCGGAAAAGGTGTCTTTTAAAGAAGCTGTGTTAGAAAGCATGGCCGCAGACAAAGGATTGTATTTCCCGGAGAAAATTCCGGCTCTGCCCGGCTCTTTTTTTAATGCACTTCCCGGAATGTCGCTGAGCGAAATCGGCTATCATTTTCTGAAACCTTATGTGTCCGGAGCCTTGTCTGACACGGAACTGAAAGAAACTATGGAAGATGTTTTTTCTTTTGATATTCCACTGGTACAAGTGGAGACTGACAAATATGCTTTGGAGCTTTTCCACGGGCCTACGCTGGCATTTAAAGATGTGGGCGCGCGAACGCTGGCACGTTTTATGTCCAAATTTTCAACAACCCATAAAACAACTATTTTGGTGGCTACATCAGGCGATACTGGCAGTGCTGTAGCCCGTGGCTTTTTTGATATGCCCAACATCGATGTGGTTGTGTTGTATCCGAAAAATAAAGTCAGTAAGCTCCAGGAGAAGCAATTTACCACCCTTGGGAAAAACATCACTGCATTGGAGGTGAACGGAAACTTTGATGACTGCCAGCGGATGGTAAAGGCAGCTTTCGCCGATGAGGAATTAAAAAAACAGATGCGCTTGTCCTCTGCCAATTCCATCAACATTGCCCGGTTGTTGCCCCAGGCCATTTACTATTTTTACGCATACGGTCAGCTTAAAAACAGGGATAGGCCGGTGGTTATTTCCGTCCCGACAGGAAACCTCGGTAATTTGACTGCCGGTTTGCTGGCCAAAAAATCAGGACTTCCCGTGGCGCATTTTGTGGCTGCTGCCAACCGGAACAATGTCTTTCAGGAATATCTCGAAACCGGCATATTCCGGCCACGGGCTTCGGTACCCACGCTTTCCAATGCCATGGATGTCGGGAATCCCAGTAATCTCGTCCGTATTCAGGAACTTTATGACCGCTCGTTTGAAGCGGCCCGGAAGGACATCAGTCCGTACCATTTCTCGGATGAGGAAACCCGCCGGACGATAGCTGATGTTTTCAAACGGACGAGATATATTTTAGACCCGCACGGAGCAATCGCTTACCTCGGATTGTCTGCTTACATGAAGGAAAAAGCTGTTACGGGAATTTTTCTCGAAACAGCACATCCGGCAAAATTTTACCAAACCGTCGAGCAGGAAATTCCTGTGAAAGTGGAGATACCCCAACGGCTGGCAGAAAGTCTGGAACGACCCAAACAAACTGTGGAAATCGGCTGTCAGCCGGAAGATTTAAAAAGGTTCCTTTTGGAACGATAACGGGGGCGGGGGAATTGTATCCCGACCCTGCCCAAAAAGAATGCTGCGCATCCAGAAAGTTTTCTTTACAGATTTATTTTTACATTTGTCCTCTTGTTAAATCTGTGGGAAACGGAATAAATTTCATGAGAAAAAATTCGAAATTATCTTTCCTGATTTTGTGGTCATTGGCTGTTTTAGTGGTTTGGCCTTTCCAGTCGGCGAAAAGCCAGCTTCCATGTACCATTACATCAAGCGCTCCTTCGCCTGTGTGCTATAATACTGATTTTGTGTTGTCCGTACCGGCTCGGAACGGCCTGAAATATAAATGGTCAAACGGCGATACCACGGCTTCCATTACAGTAAAAATAACACAGCCCACTGATTTTACGGTTACCGTTACTGATCCTGTATCGGGAGCCACATGTACCAGCCCGCCTTTTCACATGGAGGTACGGCCAAAAATAAATATCAGCTTTAAACAATTACAACTTACCTGTACCGATGCCAGCCGGGATATTGGCAATACGGCGCAGGTGAAAGCTACTGCTTCCGGTGGATATGCTCCGGCGGAGTATCAATATTTCTGGAACGTGAAGCCCATTCAGATAGCTCCCGGCGACCCTTCCCTCGCCATTGGTTTGCGTGCACATCAATATTACTCCATCAGGGTAACCGACCCGAATGGCTGTGCGGTTACCGACACGGTCTATACCCACGCTTATCCCAATCCGGTTGTAAAAATCAAGGCATCTCCCGATACGGCTTATATTCAAAATCCACACATCACTTTCTCCTTCGAGAACCTCTCAAAAGATACCATTCAAATTTCAAACAGTTATTGGGAATTCGATAAAGACCCGGCCTCTTATCCCCAGGAAGAGGTTGTACATACTTTTGATGAGGTGGGTATTCATACCGCTTATTTAACGGTTTCTAACCAACAGGGTTGTGATACTTTGTACACTCATCAGGTAGATATTCTTCCCGTGGAATTGTTTATTCCCAATGTGTTTACGCCCAACGGCGATGGCTATAACGATTATTTTGTTATCAGGGCAAAAGTTGCATCACAGGGGACGCAAAACGGGCTTAAATCGGCATCTGCCACGGATTACAAGCCGTTGAATGCTTATTATGAAAAGACCCGCCTGGTCATTTTTAACCGTCTCGGAAGAAAAGTTTTCGAATCGGATAATTACCATAATGACTGGGATGGAGGGAACTTACCGGATGGAACTTACTTTTATGTGTTAACAGCTCAGGGATTTAAAAATAAAAAGGTGGTCTATAAAGGTTCTATTACTATCTTTGCGGGCAAAAGAGGAAAGTAATATTGAAGTAATATTTAACAGCACCTACAAAATGGGCTATCAAAATAAAAGTATCATGTTGCTGGCCAATACCAAACCCGAAAGGACGATTTTGCGTATTAAAGCAAATGTGGTACCGCAGCAGGATAAATGATAAACATGATTTCCCGGGATTTGGGAGAGGCAGATTGCCTGCTGCGTCAGGCCGAATTAAGTAACTAACCGATAAGAACAGATAAATTATTATAAATCTATAAACAATTAATTTACTTAAAGATGAATGCATTACTTATATTATTACAAGCTTCAAAAGGAGAAAGCTCTTCCTGGATGCAATTATTGCCGTTATTTTTGATTTTAGCAGTATTCTATTTCTTTTTTATTATGCCACAAACCAAAAAGAGCAAAGCCCAGAAAAAATTCCGGGAAAATTTGAAAAAAGGAGATAAAGTTGTAACCATCGGTGGTATTCACGGAAAACTTGCAGAAGTTAAAGAAAAAACTGTTGTTTTGGAAGTGGGTACAGGTGGTTTGAAAATGACAGTTGAAAAATCGGCTGTTGCCATGGATAACGAAACTATCGTTCAGAAATAGCCGGTACGCTTATTTTTTCACGTGCCTTCTTTTTCCCTTTGCGGGGAAAGGGAAGGTTTTTTTGTGTGAAGTTGTTTGAGAAAAACGAAATGCAACGGAAGCTCTGAAAGCCATTGATTTCCCCAAAAAAGAAAATGCCTTCTTTGCGTTGGTCGTCGAGATTCTCCGGTTCGTCTGTTATTTTACCCATCGTGTATATTATATTTTTTAAGCTTGGCAGATTAATGGAATTTTGTTATCCGAAAATTGAGAAGGATGAAGAAAGTAATTTTTGCATTATCTGCAATATTGTTGTTGAGGGCTTTTGGTTCAGGTAAAATAATCAGATAAAATGACAAAGACAATTCGATACACTTTCACCTTAATATTGGGGGTTTTTATGGCTTCGGCTTTGTTTGCCCAGCTCCCTTCCAATGAGAATGTTAAGTCCGCCCGTGTTCCCGGTGGCGTTATCTACGGGAAAGTAAAGGAAAAAGGAGACAAGACGCCGATGCAATACTCCAGTATTGTTCTTTACCGGTTGCCCGATTCTACCATGGTTAACGGAACCATAACCGGAAAAGATGGCGCTTTCAAATTTAAAGGAGTAAAAAACGGACACTATTTCCTGAAAGTTCACTTCATTGGCTTTAAGATAAAAGTCATCAATAACATTGAGGTTGCGAATACGCAACGTCAAATAAAACTGCCGGTGATTTATCTTGAACCCGCTGCTTCTACTCTACAGGGTGTGGAGGTGAAGGCTGATCGTTACAGAATCTCCTATCAGGTGGATAAACAGGTGGTTAACGTAACCAAAGATTTGATGGCTTCGGCTGGTTCTGCCGTAGATGTGTTGGAAAACGTACCTTCGGTTAACGTGGATCTGAATGGTAATGTTACCTTGCGCGGATCTTCCAATTTTACGGTGCTTATTAATGGTCATCCCAGTGTTCTGAAGGGTAACGATGCCCTGCAGCAGATCCCGGCGGCCACCATTCAGCGCATTGAAATTATTACCAATCCTTCCGCAAAATATGACCCTGAAGGTGTTGGCGGCATCTTGAATATTATTCTGAAAAAAGACAAAAACCTCGGAGTTAATGGTGTGGTAAATGCTTCTGCAGGTAACAGAAAAAGATATAGAGGGAATGCTTTGCTGGGTTATCGTACCAAAAAGATAAATGTGTTTGTATCCGCCAATGGTAGTTACAGAAATATGTATATGAGTATGAATTCACAGAACTTAACTTATGCCGGGGATACCACAAACTACCGGATTACAAACATTGATGGCGTCCGAAACCGTAAAGGTTTTGGGCTGACCGGTGGACTTGATTATTATCCCGACAAGAAATCCACACTTACCCTTTCCGGAAAATATGGCGGTTATGGTTTTGGAATGGACAATACCAGCAAGAGAACTATTTATACTGTTCCCGCAACAACGGTTGATTATTCAAAATCGATTAGCCACTCTAACCGCTGGGGATATTATTACACAGCACAGGCCGATTTTTTACACAAATTCAATAATTCAGGACATCAAATAGAAGCTTATGCATACTATTCGGGCAGAAGCAGTGATAATAATGAGAATCAATCAAATTACACAACCGGCTCGCTGTGGAATGATCTTGGAAACGCTCCATCCGGTTTGCGTACCAGCACCCCCGACAGTTCTAATAATTTGCGACTAAAACTGGATTACAGTCTGCCCATAGGCAAAAAAGGGAAATTTGAGGCTGGTTACCAAAGCCGTTTTTATAACGAGTCGGGTAAATACACTTATGAGACTTTTGATACGCTGTCCAATGAGTGGATATCCAACGAGAATTACAACAACGTAGTGGACTTTAAACGGAACATTCATTCGGCTTATGTCAGCTTTCAGGATGTCTATAAAAGTTTTGGCTATGAGTTGGGTTTCCGGACAGAATACACCGACCGGAGTGTGGATAACAACAACGGGAAGGCTCCTTTTATCATAAAGCGTTTCGACTATTTCCCTACTGTGCATCTGTCATATCAATTGCCCGAAAACTATCTGGTTTATTCCAGCTACAGCAGGCGGATTAACCGTCCGCGGCAGTGGAGCCTGAACCCGTTTCCCATAATTATCGATCCTTATAACATCCGTGTAGGCAATCCCGAACTGGAGCCGGAATATATCGACTCTTACGAACTGGGGTTGCAGAAATTTTTCTCCAAATCTTTTCTGTCGTTTGAAGCTTATTACAGGAAAACCACGAACAAGATTACACGTATCAGGGTGCTCGATACGACGGGCATTATGATTCATACCAGCCAGAACCTGAACAAGGATTTCGCAATGGGAGCGGAGCTGATGGCCAATCTTAAATTTGTGAAATGGTTTGGTTTTAATGCCAGCTTAAACCTGTATCACTATCGTCTTGAAGGTAATGTGCAAGGATCGGATTTGGCGGCTAATTCTACCAACTGGTCAGGCAGAATGACAGCTTCATTTTATCTAAAACACAATTTCAGGATTCAGCTGATGGGCATTTACCGCAGCCCGACAGTAACCGTTCAGGGAACCCGTAAAGGTTTTTTCTATACTAATCTCGCTGTTCGAGAGGATTTTTTCAAACGTAAGCTGAATTTAACCCTGTCTGCACGCGATTTGCTCGGTACGGCACGTTATGAATCAACGGCTTCGGGTACCGGCTTTTATTCTCATTCGGTATTTCGGAGGGAATGGCCTGTTGTTTCCCTGAATCTTACTTACATTATCAATAATTACAAGCAAAAAAAAGCGACAAAAAATATGAATGATCAGGGGACTCCTCCTGTGGGATTCTAATCGCATTTAACTTTAAACAATTTCATTGTGTCCAGATACTGTAAAACCGTTTACGGAGGAGAATATCCTCCGACAGCGCTAAAAGATTTTTGTTTAAATTTGTGCAAATTTTAAAAGATAATGTTATGGGAACAAAAGTTCATACAACATGGGCAGGTAAATTGGCATTTGAGGCCAAAGTCGGTGGTTTTAACTTTATGATTGATGCAACGGAAGCTGTGGGTGGCGAAAACAAAGGTCCCCGGCCCAAATCATTAACACTGGTTTCTTTGGCCGGATGTACAGCTATGGATGTCATTTCCATTCTCGGTAAAATGCGCATAGTCCCCGATTATTTTGATGTGGAGGTCGAAGGTGAGTTGACCAATGAATACCCCAAGTATTACCATACCATCAATATCAGGTATATTTTTAAAGGGAAAGACCTTCCCATGGATAAACTTGAAAAAGCGGCAAACCTTTCGCAAGACCGTTATTGCGGTGTAACGGAAATGTTGCGCAGGGCTGCAAAAATAAACTATAAGATTGTCATTCTCGATTAAGAGAAAAAAAGAAGGTATGAAGCCCGGACCTCGATCCGGGTTTTTCTATGCAATAATTCTCTTGATAAACCTGAGTTTGTGGGTATATTTCTTTAAGTTTTCGTTAAAAATACCTTCGTGGTCGATGGTGTCGATACGCACCTGACCTGAAGAATGAATAATTTGATGGTTGTTGAGCAAAATACCCACATGCAGGATGCGTCCCTCTTCATTTTCAAAAAATGCCAGGTCAGCCACCTCGGCTTCTTCGATAAAGCTAATGATACAGCCCTGTTCTGCCTGTTGTGAGCTGTCGCGCAGAAGGTTATATCCGCACATGCGATAAACGATTTGAGTAAAACCCGAACAGTCATTACCGAAACAGGAACGCCCGCCCCAGAGATAAGGACTTCCGAGATATTTCTTTGCCGTTTCAATCACAACCTCCGGCTTTTGCTTTCCTCGCAGGAGCCGGACATTTTTTGGCAGGGAATAACCGGTATCTTCCACAAAGAAAACATTTTCTTCAAAAGCAGGTAACCTGTTTCCCATAACCAGAGACAGGCTGTTACCATTTTTAGTACGGGCATCAACAAATTTTTCGGTTAGAAAAACAGCCTCTTCTTTCTCTATGCGCTCAAGAAATGCTGCGGAAGGAAATTCCAGTTGTTTTTCGTCAACCCAACCCGGATAGTTGTCGTGAATAGTTTCCATCAGAACCCAACCCTGACTACGCTCTTTAACTTGTGCCAAATCACCAAAAAGCAATTGATTAATCATTTGGCTTTTGTCCGAGGGCTTTTCGCGAACGGGAACCAGCGGGAGAACGCAGATAGCTTTATTCATAATGAATGTTTGTTAATGTAGAAATCCAGGTTTTCGTATTTTTGTTGCAAGATAAATTAAAATGAAGTCTCTCTTTCCAAAATTACAACAATATTCATACGATTTACTCAAAATATTGATTTTTGTGGTGGCCGTTATTATTGTGGTGGCGGTGAGTCCTCGTGAACGGATTTTTAAGTATGAGTTTAGTATTGGTAAACCATGGAAGCACAAAGATCTGTATGCTCCGTTTGATTTCTCTATATTAAAAACCGAAAAGCAGTTGTCCAAAGAGAGGCAGGAAGTGCTGAAAAATTTTAAACCCTATTTTCAATACGACGACAAAGCTACAAAGATGGGAAGGGCCCGGTTGATTAAGAGCTTTGGTGAAAACTGGCGCTTTACAGGTACAGGCAGTAAATTAAAATTAGATTCTTTAGTGAGTAAACAGGATTCCATGACCTATCTCGATGCTTTGTTATCCGTTTATGATCAGGTGGAGCGGGGAGTTATCCGCCTTGATCCTGTTCTTGAAGGGAAAGGTAAAACGTATCAAATCAAGCTCATTAGAAATAATGAGGTAAAAGATTATAATCTGTCGCAACTCTATACGGTGAAAGAGGCCGATGACTATGCCATTAATTATCTTCGTCAGCTCAACAGTGCCGATAGTCTGATGCTGTTCAAGCTGATTAACAATACGTTGGTACAGAACGTTATTTATGCTCCGAAAAAGACCGATATGATGCGGCAGGAACTACTCTCAAAAATTTCTCCTACTTTGGGACTGGTACAAAAAGGCGAGCTGATTATTTCGCAAGGCGAACTGGTTACTCCTCAGAAATACCAGCAGCTGATTTCGCTGAAGCAGGAATATGAACAGGTGATTGGAAATTCCGCTGCCTGGAAATATGTATATACCGGCAGGATACTATTGATTTCGTTGCTGTTTTTTATAGAGCTGATGTTCCTCATGTCGTTCATGCCGTCTATTTACAATGAACTCAGGAAACTGCATCTGTTGGTGGGAACACAGGTGGCATTGTTGATTATCTCCTTTTACATTTTTTCCCATTATCCTTCGTGGAGCTACCTGATTCCATACACCATTTTGCCTGTTATTGGTGCGGTTTTTCTGGACCGCAGGGGCACTTTGGTGGTCTATCTGATTACGCTCATGCTGCTCGGCTTTTATGCTCCCAATAGTTTTGAATTTTTCTATACACAGTTTACGGCGGGTTTTGTAGCGATTTTTTCTGTGGGACAACTTTCTAAACGCTGGCATCTTGTGCGAAATTCCATCTTGATTTTCATTACTTATATATTGGTGTATTTCAGTATGTTGCTTGTTCAGGAGGCCTCTTTTTCTAATATCTCCCTACGCTTTATTTTAATGCTTGCAGGCAGCTCTTTATTGATTTTACTTGCTTTCCCTCTTATCTTTGTTTACGAGAAAGTATTTGGTCTGGTTACCCAGTTGACCCTTTTGGAGCTTTCCAATACCAACAATACTCTTTTGCGTGAATTGGGAGAAAAGGCCCCCGGTACTTTTCAACACTCTATGCAAGTGGCCAACCTCGCTTCCGAGGTGCTGTTCGTAATTGGCGGTGATGCTCTGCTGGCACGTACCGGCTCACTTTATCATGATATTGGTAAGATGAAACACTCCCTGTTCTTTGTTGAAAATCAACCGGCAGGTTATAATCCGCACGATGAATTGAGTTATGAGGAGAGCGCCCGGATTATTGTAGGGCATGTGCTGACCGGTATTGAGATGGCAAGAAAAGCCCACCTTCCCGAACAGATTATTGACTTTATCAGGACGCATCACGGAACACGCAGAGTCGAATATTTTTACCGACTTGAACGTAAACTCAATCCGGGAATGGAAGTGAATGAAACAGAGTTCCGTTACCATGGCCCGGTTCCATTTTCAAGAGAAACTGCGGTAGTTATGATGGCTGATTCGGTAGAGGCGGCATCCCGTAGCCTTGTTAATCCTACTGAACAGAAAATTAATGATTTGGTGGAGCTTATCGTGAACTTAATGATGGAATCAAACCAGTTTAGTAATGCTCCTATTACTCTGAAAGAGATTACCATTACCAAAAAAGTACTGAAGAAGAAGCTGCTTAATGTCCATCATATACGCATAGCTTATCCTGACTAAGATTATACCATTCAATATAATTTATGTTCAATTCCTGCAAGGTAATTTTTACTTTCCGGACCGAGATTGAAAAGCAGGTCCGGGACACTCAGGTCGGGCAGGAAACCGTGACGGCTTGAGAAAACCTGCATGTATCCTGGAAAGGGATAAGATGGAGGCTTTTTTGGCGAGAAGGTGTTTCGAAGGTCAATAGTATCAGCGGGGTCTTTCTCGAATTTACCGGTAAAACTTATTTGCGGGTGAATTTCCATAATTTCGCATAATTTGAGAATCAACTGCATGTTAAAATCAAAAAGTTTTTCAAATCTGCCGTTGTAAAAATCCTTAAATTCATCTTTATAGTAAAGAAAATAGGGCGAGGCTTCGTAGGCCGACCGAATGGCCCGCCAGTGTTTCAGATACCATTTTTCATCATTATAAATCTCTACTTCCGAAGTGAGCGTGTGGTTTCCGTTTGGCTTACTCACCGGAATAGACAACGGCAGGATGCCACGCTCCGAATAAATCAGGCAGCGGTTACGACAGCTCTGCTTTTGATAGGTTTCGTGCTGCTCTATCCGAACAGGATGTTTCAACAACAGCGAAAACCAGCTTACGGGCGGCAGGTATGCTATCGGAAGAAGAATGGTTTTTTTACGTGTCATGTCAGTGGCGGAATAAAACAAAAAAGGCTACAAAACCCTGAGAGATTGCAGCCTTTTTAAATCCTGAACAGGCTTACTTTTCTACTTCTTGTTTTTTTAGTAAAACGTCATTAATAGCCCGAATAAGTGTTTCTTTTGGTAAGGCGCCTACTGCCATCTGGGGCTGACCTTCGGCAGGACAGAACAGCATGGAAGGAATACTGCGAATTCCAAATGCAGAAGCCAGTTCCACTTCCTGCTCGGTGTTTACTTTGTAAATATTGATTTTTCCGTCAAATTCAACAGAAAGCCCCTCAAGAATAGGAGCAACAATTTTACAAGGCTGGCACCAGTCAGCATAAAAATCAATAATACAAGGTAATTTACCTTCAAATTTCCAATCTTTGCCGGCTTCGTAGTTAAACACTTTTTCTAAGAAAGTTTGTTTTGTTAAATGTTCCATTTAAATTATGATATCTGTTATTTAAAGATTTATTGTTTTCTTGTTTCCGGTTTTTTGTGGAGCAGTTGCTCATCGATAATCCGTACATAGGTGTCGTGAGGCAACAGCCCGATCTGCATCCTTGGCTTACCGTGTTTGGGGATAAACAAAACGGCAGGAATACTTCTGATTCGGAAAACAGAAGCCAGCTTACTTTCTTTGTCCACATCCACTTTGTAAAATTTTACTTTGCCATCGTATTTTTTTGCCATCTCGTCTATGATGGGAGCAAGACGTTTACAGGGACCGCACCAAACGGCATAAAAGTCGATGACAGAAGGCTCATCTCCTTCATAAATCCACCCTTTTGGATGTTTTTCAAAGTTCCATACCTTTTTCAGAAAGGTGGCGTAAGTAAGTTGCTCAGGCGTAACGCTACTTGCAGCACTGTCCTTATGTGTAATAGCCATATTACCTTCCTCCTGATTCCCCTTGATGCTGTTATATCCCGGAACCAAAAAGCTGGTCGTAAGAACAATTATTGGTATGATCCCTCTCATAATTTATTTATAAAGTGCCTTAATTAAGGCGCTGCAAAGGTAAAATAAAATAGTATTTGGTCGTGGTGATTATAAAAAAGTTTACCAGCTAAAGATTTGAAAAAGACAAAGGGATTTCCCATGCCTTTATCTCACTTTGTCAGTCCGATACTCCTCTGCCTTTTGCTGTATGGTACGGATTTGAACAAACCGGTCCCTTCCGTAAAATAGTTTCTCAACAACTATCCTGTAACAGGAACTTTAATTTCAAAAAAGGAGTAAATTAAACTTCGGGATTCTACAATCAGCTTGTTTCGGCTCAGCTCCGCCGGGAGACGAAATTAATCGGTGTTCCGTATTCAAAAAACTGAAAAATACTCAACAGTCTCCTTCTCGGAAGGTGTGATTTTTAATAAAACCGGTTATGATAGACTTTTAAGAATTTTTAGCATTTAAGCTGTCCGTTAGTATCTTATCAATAATATTCGTGTATTTTTTGGCAGGAAATAACAAATCACAAATGATCAAATATCAAATAAATTCCAATATCAAAATTATCAGAACTTCTCCGAGTTAAACTGCT
>BTTE01000043.1:0-25123 GCA_036244975.1 bacterium
GCCGGGGCTTTGGCGTTTGCCCTTTTCCCAAAATTCAATGTGTTTATTGTTTCCTTATTTGTGATTGGGACGGGAATGGCTGCTTTACAAGTAGTTATCAACCCGCTGTTGCGGGTGGCCGGCGGAGAGGAACATTATGCTTTTAATTCAGTACTGGCACAACTTATTTTTGGTTTGGCCTCTTTTGTTAGTCCGCAAATGTATTCCTATTTTGTTATCAATATCGATAAAGGAAATACAAACAAGCCTCTCATTGGATTGATGAGCAATTTGGTGCCTCATGCTTTTTCTTGGGTTTCGGTTTACTGGGTATTTGCGGTCATCAGTATTTTAATGACTTTGGTGATAGTTTTTGTAAAATTTCCCAAAGTGGAGTTACAGGAAGATGAAAAAATTGGTTCCAGAGAAAGTTACGTTGAGCTTTTTAAAAACAAATACGTCATTCTCTATTTTCTGGGCATTTTTGCTTACGTAGGAACTGAACAGGGTATCTCGTACTGGATGTCAAAATTTTTGAGCATCAACCACAGTTTTAATCCGGAAACGGTGGGTGCCAATGCCGTATCTTATTTCTGGGGGCTGATGACTGTTGGCGGCGTTCTGGGATTGATTTTGTTAAAACTTCTTGATAGCAAGATAGTACTACGCTGGTTTACCGTTTTTGCTATAATTACCCTGGCATTGGGGCTTTTTGGCGGGAAAGAGCTGTCACTGTGGGCTTTTCCCGTTTCCGGATTTTTTCTTTCGGTGATGTACCCGGTTATTATTTCATTAGGATTGAATTCCGTATCGAAACATCATGGCTCTTTTGCCGGAATCCTCATGACGGGTATTGCCGGAGGGGCAGTAGTCCAGTTGCTTATAGGCGGCATTAGCGACTTTACCTCTTTAAGAACAGGTATGCTGTTCCTGTTCGTTACGTTGGGTTATATTCTAAGCATCAGCTTCTGGGCAAAACCGCTTATCAACAATAAAACAGTAAATATTAAAGAAATATTTAAAGCATGATGGAACGAACAATAAATGGAACCATAATAGGAGTTGACCTCGGCGGAACAAAAGTTGCTGCGGGGAAAATTGACGGTACGGAATTAGGAGAAGTGATTTATAGACTTATTCCTGCTAATAGTAGTGACCCACAGGATATTATTAATGTTCTGGTTGAGATTATTGAACAGCTTTTTGATAAGTTTGTGATGGGCATCGGTGTGGGAATTCCCGGTTTGGTTGGCCGGAGCGAAGGTATCGTATATGACGTACAGAATATTCCTTCATGGAAAGAGATTCATTTGAAAAATATTTTGGAAACTCACTTTCGGGTACCTGTTTATATTGACAACGATGCCAACTGTTTTGCTTTGGGCGAGTTGCGATTTGGCAAAGGAAGAGGTGAAGATGATTTTGTCGGCCTCACATTGGGAACAGGCATGGGTGGCGGAATCATCAAGGATGGTTTCTTGCTCTCGGATGCTCATTGCGGTTCGGGTGAATTTGGAAATATCCCTTACCTCGACAGTATTTACGAAGATTACTGTAGTGGGAAATTCTTTATGAAAAAATTTAATTTGAAAGGAGAAAAACTGGCCGAAGCCGCTGCACAAGGTGATGTGGTTGCTCTTAGAGCATTTGAAGAATTCGGATACCATCTGGGCAATGCCATAAAAACCATCAAACTTGCCGTAGATCCACGAAAAGTGATTATCGGAGGTTCCGTAGCACAGGCAAACGAATATTTTAATAACAGTATGTGGAAATCAATTTTGGATTTTCCTTTCCCAAAAACTATTCGTGATTTTGATGTAATTTTCTCCGATATTAAAAATATTGCTATTCTTGGGGCAACTTCATTATATTTGGATAGAATAGAACAACGCTCGGAGAATGAGCAAATAATAAAAAGCAACTAAAAAATTATGTTTATGGAAAATGCAGTAATTGGAATTTCATTGGGTGGCAAAACACTGATGGCAGGAAAAGTAAAAAATGGCCATATTGAAAAGAGTATTACCAGAAAGATAAATAATAAGGCTCCGGAAGACGAAATATTGGCTGAGGTATTAAGAATTATTAATGAAGTGAAGGATGATGAAGTGGCCGGGATAGGTATTGGGGTACCGGGTCTGGTGGATGTGAAAAAGGGAATTGTTTACCGGGTTCAGAACATTCCATCCTGGCGCGAAGTACACATCAAAGAGATACTGGAAGATCATTTCGGGCTAAAAGTTTATGTTAACAATGATGCCAACTGTTTTGCTATTGGGGAAATGTATTTTGGGAGAACTGCCGGATACGAAAACAGCGTAGGACTTATCATTGGTGCCGGAGTAGGAGCCGGAATTATTTTTAAAGAGCATCTTTATTCGGGAACAAATTGTGGTGCCGGTGAGTTTGGCGATATCCCTTACCGCGACGAAACCTACGAATATTACCTAAACGATGCTTACTTTGAATATAAATACAACATTGCCGCCGGAACGTTTATCCAAAGAGCCAAAAAGAAAGACAAAATTGCCCAGGCTATTTTTGAACTTTACGGCGCCGATCTGGGGAACCTCATCAAAACTATTCTTTTCACCATTGACCCCGAAACTATAGTGATTGGCGGCCCTTTGTTAAAAGCTTTCCCGTATTTCGAAAAAAGCATGTGGGAGAAAGTGCGCACATTCCCTTATAAACAAGCCATTAGTAAATTAAAAATTGTCGCATCGAAACAGGAAGATATTGCCGTTTTGGGTGCTGCCGCCCTCTATTTTGATGCACAAAACCATAGTTTAAAAAAATAAATCAAAACCGAAATGAATCAACTGGCTCATCTTGATGTAAAAGAACGTTTGGAACGAAAATATGAAAAGCTTTTTACCAACGTTTATGATAATGTGGAAACAGCTTCCAAAAAAATCGCTACTGAAATTGCCGAACTGATTAAAGAAAAAAACAATCAGGGAAAACGATGCGTTCTGGGGCTGGCCACAGGCTCCAGCCCCATTGATGTTTATCTCGAGTTGATACGGCTACACAAAGAAGAAGGTCTCAGCTTTAAAAATGTGGTCACCTTTAACCTGGACGAATACTACCCCATTGCCCGCAAAAACGTACAAAGTTACTGGTACTTTATGCACGAACATTTGTTCAACCACATTGATATTCCGGAGGAAAACATTCATATTCCCGATGGGACCATCTCCGAAGAAGAAGTGTATGATTTCTGTCAGCAGTACGAAATTGCCATTCGGCAAGCCGGAGGCATTGATCTCCAGATATTGGGTATTGGGCGTACCGGACATATTGGATTTAATGAACCTGGTTCGGGAATTAATTCACCTACACGTATGGTAACGCTGGATTCGCTGACAATTGCCGATGCTGCCGGTGATTTTTACTCGGAAGAAAACGTCCCGCGCAAAGCTATCACCATGGGAGTGGGAACCATCATGTCATCCAAACGGATTATCCTGATGGCCTGGGGGGAGAAAAAAGCCTCTATTGTACAAAAAGCTATTGAAGGGCCAGTAGTAGATGCCGTGCCGGCTACTTATCTGCAACATCATCCTAACACAGAAATTATCCTTGACAAAGAAGCAGCTACCAAACTGACCCGTTTAAAAACACCCTGGCTGGTACGCGATGTGCAATGGAACGACCGATTGATCAGAAAAGCTACTGTCTGGCTTTGCGAAAAGCTGAACAAATCTATTCTGAAACTGACCAACCGCGATTACAACGACAACAGTCTTGGTGATATGGTGGTGAAACACGGACCAGCCTACGACATTAACCTGAAAGTTTTTAATATGCTTCAGAAAAGTATTACCGGATGGCCCGGCGGAAAACCTAACGCCGATGATTCGCAGCGTCCGGAACGTGCCAAACCCTATCCCAAAAGAGTGTTGGTATTCAGTCCTCATCCCGATGACGATATGCTGGCCATGGGAGGAACCATCAACCGGCTCGTAGAACAGGGACACCAGGTTTATGTGGCCTATCAAACTTCCGGTAACATTGCCGTGGCCGACGATGTGGCACTGCGCTTTCTCTATTTTATTGGAAACATTTCCAACGATTATTCCATCGACATTGATGCCATCCGGGAAAAGATTGCCGGCAAAAAGCCAGGCGATATTGACAGCCCGGAAGTACGTCGCCTGAAAACGTACATTCGTGAAGCAGAAGCCCGGTCGGCCTGTAACTTTCTGGGAATTCCCGACAACCACATCTTCTTTTTGCGGATGCCGTTTTATGAAACCGGAACCATTAAAAAAGCTTCCCTGAAAGAAGCTGATATAAAACTGATTACAACGACGATGCGTACAGTAAAACCACATCAGATTTATACTGCCGGCGACCTGACCGATCCGCATGGTACTCACCGCAAATGCTTCAACGGAATAGTCAGCGCCCTTGATAACGTGAAAAATGACCCGTGGCTGAACGACTGCCGCATTTGGCTTTACCATGGAACCTGGAAAGAGTGGGATATCGCCGAAGTTGACATGGCCGTACCTGTCAGTCCTGAAGAGCTAAAAAAAAAGCGGGCGGCTATTTTCCGCCATTCCAGTCAGAAAGAGGTTATGTTCCCCGGCTCGGAGGACATAGAAATATGGCGTTTTGCCATTGACCGCAACCGCACCACAGCCGTAAAATACGACAAACTGGGCATGGCCGAGTATGAAGCCGTTGAACTTTTTGTAGCATACAAATTAAAGGGCTAAAGTCGTGAAAAGCTTTCCGCACACCCCAAAGGTCTTTGGTCTCCTTTCGGGTGGTCCAGGCCTCTATCAGATGCCGGTACTGGCGCAGAATTTCCTGCCTCTCTTCCTCTGATGTTAATTTCTTCATTAATCAATTTCAAAATCGGAACCAACAAAATTAATGTTTTTTTGCGATGACCCTGACTTTGGGAGGTTTTGCTAAAAAAATAATCTGTCTGTAAGCATAACTTTTCCTATAAGTTTTTGATTTTCATTTATTACTGAAAAGAGGATAGTCTTGGATAATATTTGTAGTTTTGAGAACGATTCGTGATATCTATGAAACGGTATATTTTAATAGTCTTTTTTTTACTCTTCATTGTCCCGGTCAGTATGGCTACACACCAACGGGCTGCTGAAATTACCTACAAGCATATCGAAGGTCTGACTTATGAATTTACTGTTACCATGTACACCCGGACCTCAAGCCCGGTAGATAATTACAGAACGACCATGCACATTGCCTGGGGTGATGGAAACTCGGCGAAGATTCCCCGTATCGATTTTTATCCCCTTGGTAATGACATCTCTTACAACCGCTATGTGGGCAGGCATACCTACGCCGGCCCCGGAGCTTACACAATATCGGTGGCAGATTCTAACCGGAACGAAGGCGTGGTGAATATTCCCAATTCGGTCAATGTTCCCATGTTTATTGATAGTTATCTTGTTATCAATCCGTTTTTCGGATATAACAATTCTGTTCAACTACTTAATGCCCCCATAGATGAGGGCTGCCTGGGACAGCCGTTTTATCACGATCCGGGGGCTTACGACCCTGATGGCGACAGTTTGTCGTACAAACTTGTGGTGAGTAAAGGTGCAGGCGGAAGAGATATCCCGGGTTATACTTTTCCTAAAGCTTCACAATATTTCCGGATAGACTCACTTACAGGAGAAATACAATGGGTAAATCCTGTGTTGAAGGGTGAATACAATGTGGCTTTTCTGACGAAAGAGTGGCGTCGCGGGATGTTGATTGGTTATGTGCGCCGCGATATGCAAATTACCATTGTCAATTGTAGCCATAAACCGCCGGTAATTACCACCAATAACAATGTATGTGTGAAGGCAGGCGATAGTCTGCAATTCTCAACAACGGCTATCGATCCGGATGGAACAAATGTTACTTTAACTGCTTTTGGCGGACCTTTTGAGCAAGCAGTAAGCCCGGCAAGCATAAACCCTGATCCTGCCACCGGAAATGATACTGTTTCAACGGTTTTTTCATGGCATACAAAATGTGCCAATGTACGTAAGAAAGCTTACACTGTGGGATTTAAAGCCAAAGACAGCGGTTCCCCGGTGAGTCTGGCAAGCTTTAAATCGGTAAAAATAAAAGTGATTGCCCCTGCTCCCGAAAATTTAAGCGCTACGGCGTTGGGGAATGACATTGACTTACAGTGGGAAAACCAGGCTTGTAAAAATAAAAATATTATTGGCTATAAAATTTACCGCAAAAGCGACAGTACATTCTGGCAACATAGCCAATGCGAAACCGGTGTTCCGGCCTACACCGGATTCAGACTGGTCGGTACAACAAGCAGTGTGAATAAACAAACATTCCGTGATGACAATGGCGGAAAGGGCCTGTCGCAGGGGGTGCGCTATTGCTACCGGGTAGTTACTGTCTTTGCCGATGGTGCGGAAAGCTATGCTTCTGACCAGGCCTGTGCCTTCCTAAAACGCGATGTCCCCATAATAACCCATGTGAGTAACCACCAGGCCGACCTTACCCGGGGACAGGTTTATGTGGACTGGTCAAAACCGTTAGAACTGGATGTCAACCAATATCCCGGTCCTTACAAATACCTTTTGTATCGAAGCGATAAGGTTTCAGGGAGGAAAATGCAATTGGTGAAAACCTTTCCCGGATTGAATGATACGATTTTTACTGATACCGGAATAAATCTGAACAACGAACCGGCAGACATTACCTATCGTGTTGATTTGGAGAGCGAAACAGCAGGTTTTATCGGAAGTTCACAAAATGCATCATCCCTGTTTATAAAAATAAAAGCTTCGGACAAAAAGCTGGCGCTGAGCTGGTCTCCGAAAGTTCCATGGAAGAATGACCGGTTTGTTATTTTCCGGAAAGTGGAAGGAAGCGGGCGGTTTGATTCGCTGACGACGGTAACGGCCAATAATTACGTAGATAAAAATCTGAACAACACACTTCAATATTGCTATTATATAAAATCCATCGGACACTACTCCCTGCCCGGACTGGTGGATCCCATTGTTAATTATTCGCAGATTGCCTGTGCTATCCCAAAAGATGTAACGCCCCCCTGTGCTCCTGAAATTGCGGTGGTTACAGATTGTAATAAAGTGGAAAATACATTGAAAATCTGGATGCCGCCACAGGATAGCTGCTATTCCGATTTGGAAAAATACCGTATTTATTATGCACCTCCCGGTGGAAAACTAACGCTTCTGGATTCGATAAACGGACAACATGCCGATACTGTTTATTATCATCACAACGGTTTGGAAAATGTGGTAGGATATTATACAGTGGTAGCAGTGGATTCGACGGGAAACGTGAGCAAAAGAAGTCCCAAAGTTTACGTAAACTACAATGCCTGTCCGCAGTACGAACTCCCTAATGTTTTTACACCCAACGGTGATGGCGTGAATGATAAAATGGTGCCCCTGCATGCCCTGACCGATAATCCCAGAGCTACGGTGGATCATGTGGATATGGTGATTTTCAACCGTTGGGGGAAAGTGGTCTTCCATACAAAAGATCCCATGATAAACTGGGATGGGAAAGATATCAATACCAAAACAGATAGCCCTGCCGGTGTCTATTTCTACACCTGCGAAGTTTATTTTATCTCCACCGATGGCCTGAAAAAACGTCAATTGCAGGGGTCGGTTACCATTATCCGGTAGAAGTTGTCCATAATTGTAACTTTGTTCCTGTTTTATCCGTCTCACTGACAAACAACAGAAAAAATTCATCATGAAAAAAGTTACATTAGCTTCATTAATGGTAGTGGCCATTATGCTGCTTTCGGCAGGGCAGGTTTTCAGCCAGCGAAGTTTAAGGCGTATCAGGGGAAACGGACGTATGGTAAAAAGCACGGAAGTTATGCCGGCATTTGACCGGATTCGTGCCGGAGCTGCCGATAATATTATCATTTTAACAAAAGGAAGCGCTCCTTACAGTGTGGTGATTAAGACCGACGAGAATATTTTGAATGCCATACGGGTTTCTGTTAAAAACAAGGTACTGGACTTTTCTTACGCTAATATTAGCCCTACCAAACTTAAATTTTATGTTACCATTCCATCGCTCATATCGATACATGCTTCGGGAGCTTCGGTAGTGAAAAGCGCCGATACGCTTGGTGGACAAATGTTTAAGGTTACCGCCAGCGGTGCTTCCAACGTGAACCTGGTGCTGAATTTTCAGGAAGTAGCTGCATACGCTTCGGGAGCTGCAGATGTCTTTCTCTCGGGACACACAAAGAAACTTACAGCTGTTGCCAGCGGTGCAGCTGATATTAAAACCGGTCGTCTGATTGCCGATTCGGTTTTTGCCAGGGCCAGCGGTGCAGCCGATATTCGTGTAAATGCGCAAAAATTTTTAAGCAAAGATGTTTCGACAGCAGCGAGCGTAAAACTAATGAACTCTTCACAAAAAACCATTCAGGTGAAGAAGCCCGGAGAGCCTGCCAGGGTTGTGGTTTATGGAAACCCCGTCAGCGCGCGGAATTGGAGTGATACCACACGCGTAAATGTGGGGTCTATCCATTTGCTGGTTGTAGATGGAGATACCACGAAAGTATCTGTCGGCGGGCACACCCTCGTGGTGGATAATAATGGTGATGTGAGATGGAAACGTACCAAAGCGGCCAAGCCTAAATTTAACGGACACTGGGGAGGCGTTGAAATAGGGATTGACGGCTATGTTACACCTCGTTTTGATACTCAGTTCGGGAAAGCCTACGACTATCTGAATCTGCGTTATGAGAAATCCGTTAATGTGAATCTGAATCTTTACGAACAAAATATTGCGTTCAACAAGGCCAAAACTATTGGGATGATTACAGGAATCGGTTTTAGTTTTAATGATTACCGCTTTACAAATCCTACTTATTTATCTCCGGACAGCAATGAATTGCGTGGTTTTTATATGCGCGGTGTGAATGTCCTGAAAACAAAACTGTCTCTGTTTTATCTCACAGTTCCGGTAATTTTTGAATTTCAGACTAACAATATAAGGCGCAGCCGCAGGTTTTTCGTCGGCGTTGGGATGCTGATTAATGCACGGCTTCGCACACATACCAAAATTTATTTTAACGAAGCAAACAAACAGTATTTTCTGGAAGAACCTGCATCCGGAAAACAATTACCCGATTATTACACTACACCCAACCGTTCGAATCATAATAGTGTAAAAAATATGAATAGTTTCAATTTGCAGCCGTTTCGTTTTGATGCCACTTTCCGAATCGGATACGGTATTATTTCGTTATATGCTAACTTTGCTTTAAACGAAATGTTCCAAAAAGGACAGGGCCCTGCACTGCATCAATGGGCTGCCGGAATCACCATATCGGGTTGGTAAAGTACATTTGAAAAATGTATAGGGGACTTTATTTGGGATTTATTTGAGATTTATTTTTTGAGATTTGGTTCTTCCGGCTTTTCCGGGTTAGATTTCGGATGCAAGTTTTCTTTTTCGATGATTTTTCTTAATTTTGCCATGCAAATTCTGAAAAATTAAAAACAAGAATATTTTATGTCCGGACACAGTAAATGGTCAACTATAAAAAGGAAGAAAGGAGCCCTGGATGCCAGACGCTCCAAGATTTTTTCAAAACTCATTAAGGAGATTACCGTTGCCGTGAAAGAGGGTGGGGCCGACCCGGATGGGAATCCGCGGTTACGAATGGCTATTGCTAATGCCAAAGGGCAAAGTATGCCCAAAGATAATATCGAAAGGGCCATTAGTAAGGGAAAAGACAAAGACAGTGCAAGTTTTTCCGAAGTAATTTATGAAGGCTATCTTTCCCACGGAATTGCCGTTTACCTCGAGTGTACAACCGACAACCTGCAAAGAACAGTCTCTAACATACGTGCTATTTTTAATAAATTTAGTGGCAGCCTTGGTACCAACGGCTCTTTGAGCTATTTGTTTGACCACAAAGGTGTTTTTGTCATTCCCAAAGGCGATTTGGATTTGGAGGAGTTTGAAATGGAACTGATTGATGCCGGAGCGGAGGATATTGAGTTGGACGAGGAGGACTTCTTTAATGTAACCACTTCCATGGAAGATTTTGGTGCTATGATGAAAAAGCTTGAAGATTTAGGTGTTGAGCCTGAAACTGCCGAGTTACAGCGTATTCCAAATGATACAAAAACTTTGCCGCTGGAGGATGCCCGGAAAATTATGAGAGTCATTGATTTATTTGAAGATGACGATGATGTACAAAAGGTTTTTCATAATTTGGAAATGACCGATGAAATGATGGAAAACATGTAACCCCATCGCTTTAATCCTAAAATAGCCTGCCGGATTTTCCGGCAGGCTATTCTTTTTTACTGACAAACATTATTTTACCAATTCGTAAGTGTCGGCAGCAATCATCAGCTCCTCCTCGGTAGGAATAACCAACACTTTCACTTTTGAGTTTTTAGTGGAGAGGACTATTTCCTGTCCGCGTTTATTCATCATTTTCTCATTTAACTCGATTCCGAGAAATTCCATGTTCGCAAGGATTTTCCTCCGGGTTTCCGTATCGTTTTCACCGATTCCGCCCGTAAAAATAAGGATATCCACACCACCCAGCGCTGCGGCATACGAACCGATATATTTTTTCACGCGATAAGCAAACATCTCCAGTGCAATTTTTGCACGTTCATTGCCCTGAGCAGCGGCTTCTTCGATATTGCGCATATCGGAAGAAACACCGGAAATCCCTATCATTCCTGAAAATTTGTTCAGTAGTGTCCGGGTATAAGCAACAGTTGTTTTTTCTTTTTCGGCAATAAACAGCAGTGCCCCGGGGTCAAGGTCTCCCGAACGGGTGCCCATTATCAAACCTTCGGTAGGAGTCATTCCCATGGAAGTATCATAAGATTTTCCATCTTTTATAGCATCTACCGATGCCCCGTTGCCCAAGTGGCAACTAATAATTTTCGGTTTGTTGTAATCGATATTCAGCATTTCACAGGCTCTGTGCGAAACGTAGTCGTGGCTGGTTCCGTGAAAACCGTAACGACGAACTTTGTACTTTTCATAAAGAACATAAGGAATACCATACAGAAAAACATGAGGCGGCATGGTTTGGTGAAAAGCCGTGTCGAAAACACCTACCTGAGGCACTTCGGGCAGTAGCTGTTTCATGGCATAAATACCTTTCAGGTTGGGTGGATTGTGTAGGGGAGCCAGCTCGGAAGAGCGTTCCAGTGCGCCAATCACTTCGTCAGTAATTAGTACGCTGCCACTGAATTCTTCTGCGCCGTGTACAACGCGGTGCCCCACAGCAGTAATTTCTTCCATGTTTTTAAGGCTGCCGTATTCTTTACTGATTAAAACGCCGAGCAGGTATTCAATTCCCTGCTGGTGATCCAGTATTTCACCTTCGATTTTTTTCACCGGGTCATCATTACGACTATGTTTAATAACACTTCCCTTAAGGCCGATTTTTTCGACAATTCCTTTTGCCAGAACTTCTTTGGAAGGCATGTTTACCAGCTCATATTTTATGGATGAGCTACCACAATTCAATACTATAATTTTCATCTTCTTCCTGTTTTCACTTATTTAATAATGGCACATGATACGGTGTTTCCGACAGGCTTATCACCTTCGTAATTATAAAATCCTTTTTTGGTCTGGAGACCGAGATAATTGGCTCTGACTAATCGTTTAATAACAGGTGAGGCTTTGTATTTTTTGTCGCCGTATTCCTGATACAGGTTGTCCATATATTTCAGGATTTTATCCAGCCCGATTTTGTCGGCAATCTCAAAAGGTCCGTAAATATATCCGGTAGTCTCTTTCATGGTTTCATCAATATCGGAAATGGAGGCTACTCCTTCCATCAGGATTTCGCAGGCTTCATTGATAAGCGGAATCAGGATTCGTGTAGAGATATTTCCGGGAGATTCGTTGATAAGAATGGCTTTTTTGTTAATCATTTTCAAAAACCGGCTTACTTTATCGTAGGTTTCATCCGATGTTTGGCGACCTTTTACCACCTCTACAATATTGGTCTTGTCAATGGGTTCAATGAAATGTACCCCAATGGCTCTTTCCGGGTGTTTTAATACGACAGCGAGGTCTGAGATAATTAATGTGGAGAGGTCGGATGAGATAATGGCTTTTTCACTTACGACACTTTCCACTTTTTGAAACAGTTCTTTTCGCAGGCTTAACAAAGTTCCTTTCTGACGCGAACTAATGGTTTCAATAATTAGATCGCAGTTTTTCAGATCATTATAATTGGTTGTGCCTTTGATACGGGACATAATCAATTTCTTCTCTGAGGAGGTAATGCCCCATTGGGCGATCACGCCGTCAAGCTGTTCTTCAATATCGTGGTAGATCTCTTTCAGGCGTTCTTCGGTTAAATCCAAAAAGACAACATCCATACCATACTGCGCAATGATACGTGTAATCACCTGGCCAACAGAGCCGCAGCCCATAATACCAACAGTTTGGATATTTCCTTTGGGTTTAAGTCGTCCGCCGAGGCTAAATTGAACTAATTCGCTCATTTTTATAATTTTAATGGTTTTCTGTGTGCGTTATTGTTGCTGTACAGACCGTTGGCCTGATTAGCGGTAATGGCAATCATGTTAATAATGTCGTTAACGGAGCAGCCTCGCGAAAGATCGTTGATGGGAGCTGCGAGACCTTGTAAAACCGGACCGACAGCTTCCGCTCCGGCGAGACGCTGAACCAATTTGTAGGCAATGTTTCCCGATTCGAGAGAAGGAAACACCAGTACGTTGGCTTTGCCTGCAATGGCTGAACCCGGAGCTTTCTTTTGCCCGATGGCTTCGATAATGGCAGCATCAGCCTGTAATTCTCCATCAATTTGCAGTGAAGGATCCATCTCCTTGGCCAGTTTCATAGCTTCCACAACTTTGTCCACTTTTTCATGTTTTGCACTGCCTTTGGTAGAGAAACTCAGCATGGCTACCCGTGGCTCGATACCTGCAATGTTTTTAGCCGTTTTGGCTGATTCCACAGCTATCTCTGCCAGCTCGCGGGCAGAAGGGTCAGGGTTCACGGCACAGTCGGCAAAAATCATTACACCGTTTGTTCCAAAATTCTTATCTTTTAAAATCATGATAAAAGCCCCGGATACCGCGCTTACTCCAGACAGGGTTTTGATAATTTGAAAAGCAGGACGTAGCACATCCCCGGTGGCATGTTCGGCGCCACTGACTTCTCCATCGGCTTTTCTGTCTTTAATAAGCAGCGTTGAGAGAAATAATGGTTCTTCTGCCAGTTTCATAGCTTCATCAAAAGTCATTCCTTTTTTCTTGCGTATATCGGCCAGCATGTGGGCATAATATTCCTTTTGGGGATGATCTTTAGGATCGATAATAGTACCTTTTTCAATATTTTGCAAGTTGAAAGAAGCGGCATTGCCAAGAATCTTTTCTTTGTTTCCCAACAAAATGATGGAAGCAATTTTTTCTTTGAGAACGTGGTCGGCTGCACGCAGATTGCGCTCTTCGGTTCCTTCGGGCAGGACAATGGTTTTCCCTGCCTGACGGGCCAACTCATGAATTTTATTGATTAATTCCATTCTATTTTAACTTTTAAAGTTACTGCGGCAAAAGTATTACTAATTTTGTTGCGGTTTTTACGATAGTTAATTTTTTAACAAAAAAATTTTCATTGATTACAAGCGTTTTAGAATTGGTTTTAAATAGTGGTTTTACTAAGGGCCCGATCGGTTTGCTTTTTTACGGAAGTTTAGCCGGTAAAGTTCGGGATTTTGCGGCAGGAACAATGTCTTTTGGCAAAGTCAGCGGTTTGTCGGGAGATAGTTTTCGAGGGGCGGAGATGTTTCTCCAGGAGCACGCGGTTAACATTCAGCCACATATAATTCGTCCCGCCAATGACAATCTGATATATTATGTGCTTTTCAGCTTGTTGTCCCTGTTTGCTTTTATCCGGTTTTTCTATCCTGCGGTTACAAGAGCGGCTCTCTCCTGGTTTTCAGGAACAGGTCTGCGACGGGGCGAGGATAATTTTGGTAAACCGGGTTTACTGGTACCTCTTTTTTTAATGTTCAACTTTTTTGTCAGCGTTGCAATAATGGCGTTTGTGGTCTTGGTCAAAATGGGAATATTGTCTGCAGATATCTATTTTTCACCACAATTTTGGGCTGCAGCGGCAGGGATGGTGGTTGCCTTTTATTTGTTTAACCAGTTATCAACTTTTCTGATAGGTTTTGCCTTTGATACCAGAGGCCGGACTTCTATGCAAATGAAAAATAATGCTGTCTGGGCCTATATTAACGGCTTGTTTTTAACGCCGTTGCTGTTAATTTATTTTTATACTCAAAACAGTTTTTTATTTGGTATTATGATTGCCGGGTTGATAATTTTGTTGCTGTTCAAATGGGTTCAAACAGTGAAAATTGGTCTGGCAACCCAAAACTTCAATATGCTTCATTTATTTTTATATCTTTGTGCCGTTGAAATCATACCTCTGTTTTTGTTGGTAAAAGTATGTGCGATATGATTCGCTTTAGGTTGGAAGGCCAATAATAAAGGGGTGCTTTGTTTTAGTTGGGGTTAAAAATCGGGACATTGAAGATTAAAAATATTTTAGTATCGCAGCCGAGACCGGCAGACATTAGCAAATCGCCTTATGGTGAATTGAGTAAAAAGTTTAATCTGAATATTGATTTTCGAAAATTTATCACTATTGAAGGAATTTCTGCTCAGGAGTTCAGAATGAAAAAGAACTCATTTAATGGCCATTCGGCTGTTATTCTTACCAGCCGCCATGCGGTGGATCACTTCTTTAGGATAGCCAAAGAGTTACGAAAAGAAATTCCCGATTCGCTGAAATATTTCTGCATTTCCGAATCGACGGCTTATTATCTGCAAAAGTATGTGCAATACCGAAAGCGTAAAATTTTCTTTGGAAAGCAAAACTTCAAAGATTTGCTGGAAGTGCTTAAAAAACATAGCGAAGAAATATTTATTGTACCCTCATCGGATGTCCCTAATCAGACAATGTTTAAATTGCTTGACAAAGAAAAGATTAATTATTCCCAAGGCATTATTTATCGTACGGTTCCCAGTGATCTTTCAGGTTTGAATATCAAGAAATATGACCTGCTTATTTTCTTTAGCCCGGGTGGAATTAGCTCATTGTTAACCAATTTTCCCGATTATGAACAGGGAGACCAGCTGATTGCCGCTTTTGGCCCTTCTACCAACAAAACGCTCAAAGATGCCGGCCTCACGGTGAATATTCCGGCCCCTTCACAATCGTCGCCTTCCATGGCTATGGCCATTGACCATTATATCACCGAATGTGAAAAGGAAAGACGTCGTCGTAGCAGGAAATAAATATCTTTTTCGAAACCATTTTCCATTTTTAAACAACTTCCAGGTCTATAATGAAATGAATTACAACCTGTATTGATAAGTTGTGCCGTATTTGGCCAGATTATTTATTTCGGGTTTTGTTTCAAAAAGACCATACAAGGCGCTTCCTGTTCCGGTCATGGAAGCATACAAAGTCCCCCGGTTGATAAACTCCTGTTTCAGCTTTGCCAGTACCGGATACCGGATAAAAACTATTTTTTCAAAATCATTGCGTAATAAACTTTGCCACCGGGTTATGGGGAGCTTTATGATTTCCGATATGGAAAGATCGGGAGTCCCGGGTTTAATCATGGAAAAGATATGACCGGTGGACAGATGAACGTCGGGAACAATCAATACGAGATAAAGGCCGCTCATGTCAAGCTGGAAGGTCTCTGCAATTTCTCCTTTACCGCTAACGAGTGCCGGCGTGTTTTGAATGAAAAAAGGACAGTCACTACCGAGCTGTGCAGCTAAATCCATAAGCTTCTCATCCGTTATCCTTAATTGAAAAAAATCATTTAGTCCTTTCAGAAAAAAGGCGGCATCGGAAGAGCCTCCGCCCAATCCGCTGCCGGCAGGGATGCTTTTCAGCAAATGAATTTCCACCGGAGAAATATCATAATGCTTTTTCAACAGTTTCCATGTTTTACAAAGCAGGTTTTCCGAAAGTCTTCCCGGAATGGGTTTTCCGTAGAGTTTGAGCTGGCAAACGGCTGCTTCTCTGAATTCAAGCACATCCTGTAAAGGTATGGGATACAAAAAGCTTTCGACATTATGAAAGCTATCGTTGCGTTTTGCCGTTACCCGAAGTCCGAGGTTAATTTTTGCCGGCGGAAAAAGTATCATGGTTGAAAATTAACAAACAAATGTACACTTTTTGAGCCAATCCTCATTTTCGGGAAAAGCATGGTCCGGACGGTTTCTTAAAATTCATTTCTTAATCATCCGGGATGTTTGCAAAATTTTCTTAAATTTGGTATCTTTTTATACCCTATTAAAAATATCCATGGCAATTATAAATTCCGTACTCACCTGGTTGATTAAGAAAAGGATGCATCAGATTGACCTTTTTCTGAAGTTTCCGATTGAAGTTCAACACGATTGGTTTGAGAAGCTGATTGCGACAGGAGCGGTTACCGAGTGGGGAAAGAAGTATGATTACGAAAGCATTAAAAATCCGGAAACTTTCCGGCAACGGGTACCGGTGAGCAAATATGAGGATATACAACCGTTGATTACCCGCATGCGGCGGGGAGAAAAAAATCTGCTGTGGCCCGAAGAGATTAAATGGTTTGCCAAATCGTCAGGAACTACGGACAACAAAAGCAAATTTATTCCCATCAGTCAGTCCACTATCGAAGAGTGCCATTTTAAGGCGGGAAAAGATGTGCTGACCCTCTATTTGAACAACTATGCCGATTCTTCTATTTTTCAGGGTAAAGGTCTGTTAATGGGCGGGAGCCAGAACATCCAGGAGGTGAATAACCAATCTTATTACGAAGGCGACCTTTCGGCAATTTTAATTCACAACATGCCCTACTGGGCACAAATCATGCGTACGCCTTCGCTGGCCATCGCCCTCATGGACGAATGGGAAAGTAAGTTACAGCTTATGGCCGAGGCTACGCAGGATCATGATGTTACAAGTCTTTCGGGCGTGCCTTCCTGGACACTGATTTTGATACGAAAGGTGCTGGAACTGGCCGGAAAAGAAACGATTCCGGAAGTGTGGCCGAACCTTGAAGTCTTTTTCCATGGAGGAGTGGGCTTTGAACCTTATCGCGAGCAGTTTGCTTCGCTGATTCCGGGAGACAAAATGCATTATTTTGAAACCTACAATGCCTCCGAAGGTTTCTTTGGCATTCAGGATCAAAGCGATGCCAATGACATGTTGCTTATGCTGGATTATGGTATTTATTACGAATTTGTGTCCATGGATCAGATAGGGCTGGCGTTTCCGAAGTCGCTGGGACTAAATGAAGTGAAACTAAACACAAATTATGCTATGGTGATAACCACCAACTCCGGACTTTGGCGTTATATGATTGGCGATACTATTCGTTTTACCTCATTGCGACCTTACCGGATTCAGATTACGGGTCGTACCAAAAATTTTATTAATATTGTTGGTGAAGAACTGATAGTGGATAATGCAGGAAACGCCCTTGCAACGGCCTGCTCCAAAACCGGTGCTGCCATAAGGGATTATACAGCTGCGCCTTTATATGTTGGCGAGAATATTCAGCATGAGTGGTTGATAGAATTTGAAAAAATGCCGGATAACTTTGATTTTTTTGCCGAAATTTTTGATAATGCACTCAAAGCTTTAAATTCGGATTATGAGGCTAAAAGGCATCACAATCTGGTATTAAAACCACCTTTGATAAAGTCTATGAAAAAGGGTACTTTTTACGGATGGATGAAGCGAAACCACAGATTGGGCGGCCAGCACAAAATTCCCCGTTTACACAATAGCCGGGAGTTTGTTGATGAAATATTGGAGCACAGTAGTACAACAAAGAAGAATTTTAATTATTAAATCAAAAATAAAATGCACATTGCAATTGCCGGAAACATAGGCTCGGGAAAGACAACCCTGACAAAGGTTTTGTCAAAGCATTATGGTTGGAAAGCCCATTACGAGGATGTGGAACACAACCCTTACCTTCAAAGTTTTTATGACGATATGCAACGATGGTCTTTCAATCTTCAGGTCTATTTTCTGAATAGTCGTTTTCGTCAGGTAGTGGAAATAAGACGGGGCAAAAAAAAGGTGATACAGGATCGCAGTATTTATGAAGATGCTTATATTTTTGCTCCGAATCTGCACGACATGAACCTCATGTCCACCCGCGATTTTGAGAATTACAGCTCACTTTTCGAGTTGATGAGCTCCTTTATCCAGCCACCCGATTTGCTGATTTACCTCCGGGCTTCGGTCTCCACACTGGTGGAACAAATTCAGAAACGCGGCCGGGAGTATGAGGAATCCATCCGGCTGGATTACCTGAAACTCCTCAACGAACGTTACGAAGCGTGGATTTCCAAGTACAAACAGGGAAAACTGCTGATTATTAATGTTGATGAACTTGACCTCTCCAAACCGGAAGATATTGGTGTAGTCATTGAAAGAGTCGATGCTGAGATTAATGGTCTGTTTTAAATCCGGAAATTCTTATGAAAGTCCTCGGAATTATTCCATCGCGTTATGCTTCCAGCCGGTTTCCCGGAAAGGCGCTTGCTGATATCTGCGGTAAAACCATGGTACAGCGGGTGTATGAGCAGGTAAAGGCGACAGCCGGGGTTGAGACGGTGATGGTGGCAACCGATGACGAACGTATTGTCCGGAACGTGGAAAGTTTCGGCGGCAGCGTAATGCTCACGGGCAGTAACCATGCCAACGGCACTTCGCGCTGCCTTGAGGTGGTAGAAAAGCTGGAAAAACAAGGCCGGACTTTTGATGTGGTTATCAACATCCAGGGCGACGAACCGTTGATACAGCCTGAGCAAATCGGCCGGCTTGTTGCCTTGTTTCAGGATGGAGAAACGGATATCGCAACCCTCATCCATCCCATTGAAGGGGCTGACGAACTGATGAATCCCAATGTCGTAAAAGTGGTAACCGGTATTCAAAAACAGGCTCTTTATTTCAGCCGGCAGGCCATCCCTTTTGTGCGGGGAGAAAAAATAGAAAACTGGCCGGGGAAAACAGCTGTTTACAAACATTTGGGGATTTATGCTTACCGGACACCGGTCCTGAAAAAAATTGTTTTGCTGTCGCCGGGCAGGCTGGAGCAGGCCGAGAGTCTGGAGCAACTCCGGTGGTTGGAAAGCGGCTTTGTGATAAAAGCAGAGATTACTGATTACGAAGGGGTTGGGGTGGATACACCGGAAGACCTTGCAAAACTTATTAACAAAATTTGCAATGAACGTCATCTGTGATTACCTTAGCAGGTTCAGTTTCCACTCACTAAAAATAATGTATTATGAAGATAGCGAGATACATAGGTGATTTGTTGTATGACTACGAGTGTGTAGTGATACCCGGATTGGGAGGTTTTCTTACCAATGATAAACCTGCTTCTATTCAGCCCAATACCCATCATTTTCGTCCGCCTTATAAACAGGTGATGTTTAATGCTTACCTGAAAACCAACGACGGTCTTCTCGTTAATTACATCGCTCGTGAAGAAAATATCTCTTACCAGGAGGCAAAAGCACAGGTGGATAAGTTCGTTTATTTGTGCGACAATGCACTGAAATCGGGAAAAAGAATAAATTTCCACCGGGTGGGTTATTTGCATCTCAACAAAAATGAAAAGATTATTTTTGAGCAGGACAGTAGTATAAATTACAATGCTGATGCTTTTGGGCTTAGTAGTTTTGTTTCACCGGCCATCCGCCATGCTAATGCCGAAGAGAAACTGCGTGAAGTGGTCGGTACGGGACACGAAAAGAAAGGTTCTGCTACGAAGAAGACCAAAAAACAGGACAGAAAATCTGCTGTATCTTCTTCTGCTACCGAATCAAGACACACAAAATTGTTGGCTACGCGTAAAAAATCGCCTTACAAAATGCAACTTGTCTTTCTCGTCACGCTGATTATCGCCATGCTGGTGGGTTGGGGATTTATGAACAAAGACAGGGTAAATGCCTATTACGACAATTACTCCTCGGTGATTCCTCTTTTCTATTCCGAACCTAATGCTTACCTGATAAACAATATCAACCATGTTCCCATTGCCAAAATGAGTAACAGTAAGCTGGGTTCGTGGTGGATAAGTCTTTTTGAGAAAAAAGAAGCGAAAACATCCGTTGCGGCGGTTAAAAAAGAGGTAAATACCCTTAAAAAACCGATGGCTGCCGTAACGCTATCCAAAACAAAAACGCTATTACCTACTGTCAAAAAGGCAAAAACGATGACAGTCTTGACAGCATCAACAAAAATTCCCGTTGTTACTTCTAAGCCTGCCTCAAAGACGCTTCCGAGGGAAGTGGCCGCCACGCCGGAAACCTCAAGGCAAGTGGTTGCCACCTCACGGTTTTATATCATGGCCGGTGCCTTTAAGGATGTTCGCAATGCACAAAAGCTCATTCGTTCACTGAAAGGTAAGGGGTATAATGCGCTCGCAGCGGGGGTTACACCGTATGGCTTGCATCGGATTGCCTTTGCTGCTTTCGACAATCGTACACTGGCAGAAAAACAATTGTTGGCCATTCGTAAAAATGAAAATCCTTTAGCCTGGATTTTGACAAAATAAAAAAAGACTTACGGCTTGGGAAACAAGAATAAACTTCAGCGGTTTGCCGAAAACCTCACTTTTCAAAATCTTTTTCAATACAGATACGAGGAAATTATCAACGGATTTTTCCTGAAAGGAAAGTGGAATGAGGCGTTTTTCAAAAACGGCCATCCGCTAATTCTGGAATTGGGTTGTGGAAAAGGCGAATATACAGTCGGCATGGCCCGGAGATATCCCGAAAAAAATTTTATCGGTGTGGATATAAAAGGCGCCCGTTTGTGGCGCGGATTGAAAACCACTCAGGAAGAAAATCTGAAAAATGTTGCTTTTGTGCGTACGCGGATTGAGCTTTCGGAATATTATTTCGGCCGACAGGAGGTGGACGAGCTGTGGATTATCTTTCCCGACCCGCAAATAAAAGTCTCAAGAGAAAGAAAACGGCTGACTTCGCCACGGTTTCTAAAACGCTATGCCCGTTTTTTGAAGCCCGATGCCGTTATTCATCTCAAAACAGATGCCCTTTTGCTGTACGATTACACATGTGAGATTATTGAACAGGGTGGTCATACTTTGCTTGATGCCAACGAAGATATTTACGGCTCAGGAGTTGACAATGAAATGACGCAAATTCAAACTTTCTACGAAAAGAAATGGCTGGAACATGGTACCAAAATAAGAACGCTGGCTTTTAAACTGAATCCTGAACTTTTTCAAAAAAATGAATAAAAAAACATCTCGCGAAACCGGCTTTTTCCAAAAAGTTTATGATGTGGTACGTCAGGTTCCTTACGGGCGTGTTACCTCTTATGGTGCTGTGGCAGAATACCTTGGCAGCAAAGGCTCCGCCCGCATGGTTGGATGGGCGTTGAATAGTTCTAAATATAATTTAGATGGCGTTCCGGCCCATCGCGTGGTAAACCGGCAGGGCTTGCTGACCGGAAAACGCGCTTTCGGCGGACAAAATACCATGAAAGACCTTCTGACGAGTGAAGGCGTTCAGGTAGAAAATGACAAAGTCCTGAATTTTAAAGAGATTTTCTGGAACCCTAAATAAGCACAGCCGGCTGCCGGGGAAGAATCCTGCAGCCGGATATTTTTTTACTTTGAGAATTTTTAGAAATTACAGGTCATTTATTTGGTGTAATTCTACTATTTTAGCAAAAACTTTGTCAATGAAGGAAGGGCTGGTTATAATCCCCACATTTAACGAAAAGGAGAATATTGAAAATGTTATCCGTGCCGTATTTGCTTTAAATACAATTTTTGATGTTTTGGTGGTCGAGGACAACAGTCCGGATGGAACAGCAGCTATCGTCAAGCGTCTGATAAAGGAGTTCCCGGAACGGTTGAATATTCTGGAACGCAAAGAAAAACAGGGACTTGGAACTGCTTACATAGCCGGTTTTAAATGGGCGCTCCAGCGTCATTACAGCTATATTTTTGAGATGGATGCCGATTTTTCTCATAATCCTACTGATTTGGAACGGCTGTTTTCCTGTCTTTATGACAAAAGGGCCGATGTGGTCATAGGCTCCCGCTACATTACCGGCGTGAATGTGGTCAACTGGCCCATGGGGCGCGTACTCATGTCCTATTATGCCTCGGCATACGTAAGAATGATAACAGGGATGGATATTCGTGATACTACCGCCGGCTTTGTAGGCTGGACGCGAAAAGTGCTGGAAACTATTGATCTCGACAAGGTTAAATTTGTGGGTTATGCTTTTCAAATTGAAATGAAGTTCACTGCCATCAGGCTGGGCTTTAAAGTTGTGGAGATTCCCATAATTTTCACTGAACGCACACTTGGCGAATCGAAAATGAATAAAAGTATCTTCCGCGAAGCTGTTTTTGGTGTTATTGATTTGAGAAAACGCGGTATAATGGGAAAAATAAAACCAAGAAAACAGCCGGAGCTTTAACCTAATGACCAATAAATTCATCATAAAACAAGCCCGCATTGTCAACGAGGGAAGGCAGTTTACGGGTGATGTTTACGTCAGGGGCAAAGTCATCGAAAAAGTTTTGGAAGGCGAAAACCTGCCTGCCGAAAAGGGATGGGAAGAGGTTGCTGCAGACGGACTCTTCCTGCTGCCGGGTGTCATCGACGACCATGTCCATTTCCGTGAACCCGGACTGGAGTACAAAGCCGATATTTTTACCGAAAGCTGCGCTGCCGTTGCCGGCGGGGTTACCAGCTTTATGGAGATGCCCAACACCAATCCGCCGGCGCTGACACAGGAACTGTTAGAAGAGAAATATTCGCTGGCAGCAGAAAAATCCCTTGCCAACTACTCTTTTTATATGGGTGCTTCCAACGATAACTTAGACGAAGTTTTAAAAACCGATCCCTTACGGGTTTGCGGGGTAAAAGTCTTTATGGGGGCCTCTACAGGGAACATGTTGGCGGATGATGAAAAAGTACTGGAAGCCATTTTCTCGCAGGTTCCCATGCTCATTGCCACCCATTGCGAAGATGAAGAAACGGTTCAAAACAACAATGCTGAATTTTTTAAAGCACCGGGGCTGAAAGCAACAGTTTCGGTTCATCCGAAAATCCGTTCTGCGGAAGCATGTTATCTCTCTTCTTCAAAAGCGGTTTCTATGGCACGGAAATTCGGTACCCGGCTCCATATCCTTCATTTGTCCACAGCCGGTGAAATGAAACTTTTCGATAACGACATTCCTTTGAAAAAGAAAAAAATTACGGCGGAGGTCTGTGTGCATCATCTTTGGTTTTCTGACAAAGATTACCCTGCCAAAGGCAATTTTATTAAATGGAACCCGGCTGTAAAAACAGAAACCGACCGTCTGGCGTTGTTTGATGCGCTTCTCGACGGGCGTCTGGATGTTGTGGCTACCGACCATGCACCACATACCCTTGAGGAAAAGCAACGACCTTATTTCAAAGCGCCTTCAGGCGGTCCCATGGTGCAACATTCGCTCACGGCTATGCTCGAATTTGTCCATCAAAAGAAAATAACCGTAGAAAAAGTGGTGGAGAAAATGTGCCATAATCCGGCCATCTTGTTCGGTGTTCAAAACAGAGGTTTTATCCGTCCGGGATATGCTGCTGACCTGATACTAACGGATATGGGTAAAACATGGGAAGTCAGCAAATCTAATATTTTGTACAAGTGCGGATGGTCGCCTATGGAAGGTGTCCGGTTTCATTCGCAGGTCCAAATGACTTTCGTTAACGGGCATCTGGTTTACGACCATGGAACCATCAATGAAAACATCCGGGGCGAACGGCTGCTTTTTTCACGAAAGTAGCAGGATCACAACTAATTTTATTCCCCTTTTATTTTTTACATTGATAGATTGCTAATAATATCAAATATTATAGAGTTTTTATGTATTTTTGTGTTTCAATCGTTAAATTACATAAAATGTACATATCTCGTAAGATAGAGGAGAAACTACTTCAACTAATAAAGCAATTTCCTGTTGTTAGCGTTACCGGCCCGCGTCAATCAGGGAAAAGTACACTTGTTAAAACGCTATTTCCTGATTATGAATATATTTCGCTTGAAAATCCCGGTGTCAGGCTGCGTGCAGTCAAAGATCCGTTGTCTTTTCTAAAAAACAGATCTCAACGGGTAATTATTGATGAAATACAATATATCCCGGAACTTCTGTCCTATATTCAATTAATAGTGGACGAAAGAAATATACCTGGTAATTTTATCATCACCGGTTCTCAGAATTTACTTATTTCCGAGAATATCAGCCAATCATTGGCAGGAAGGGTTGGCATTTTACGGTTGTTACCTTTCAGTCTGGAAGAATTGGACACAAAAGGAACCGATTATACGGATTATATTTTTAAAGGCTTCTATCCAAGGTTGTACAGTTTCAATATCCAGCCGGAAGATTTCTATTCGTCTTATGTTGAAACTTATGTTGAGCGTGACGTAAGGAGGATAATCAACGTGAAGAACCTGCATCTGTTTATGAATTTTATCAGGTTATGCGCCGGAAGGACAGGCCAGGTTCTTGATTATAGGTCACTTTCCAATAGTAGCGGAGTAAGTGTAAGTACGGCGAAAGCGTGGATTTCCATTCTGGAAGCAAGTTACGTAGTCTTTTTACTTCGTCCTTATTACAATAATTTCAAGAAACGGGTAATTAAAAGGCCAAAGTTATATTTTTACGATACCGGACTGGCAGCTTACCTTCTGGAAATAGAGAACAGTAAACAACTTGAAACACATTATGCCCGTGGTAGTTTATTTGAAAATATGATTGTCGCCGAGTTGTTAAAGAAACGTTATAATAGCGGTAAAAATTCCAACTTGTTTTTTTATCGTGATTCAAATCAGCATGAAATAGATATAATTATGGATTTTGCCAACTCGAAAAACCTGATAGAATTAAAATCGGCAAAAACTTTTACCAAAGATTTCATAAAGGAATTTAAATACTGGAAAAAAAATATTGAAAAAGAAAATACTCATTTTTTTGTGGTGTATGGCGGTGAAGAAGATTTTGATTTTCTGGATTCAAAAATAGTTTCATGGAGAAATTTACATCGGAACTTTTAAA
>BTTE01000044.1:0-25068 GCA_036244975.1 bacterium
GAAGCTATCAGGGAAGTGTTGGAGAGCACGGCTTTTGTCAACGGCCCTGCCGTAAAACGTTTTCAAAAACATCTCGAAAATTATCTACAGGTGAAGCATGTGATTACCTGCGGCAATGGCACTGATGCCTTGCAGCTGGCCCTCATGGCTCTGGATTTACAACCCGGCGATGAGGTGATAACCACCTCGTTTACTTTTATTGCTACTGCCGAAGTCATTGCATTGCTGAAACTGACACCTGTGTTGGTGGATGTGCTTCCCGACACTTACAATATAAACCCGGAGGCTGTAAAAAAAGCCATAACCCCGCATACAAAAGTTATTATTCCGGTGCATTTGTTCGGACAGACGGCGGATATGCAGCAGCTTATGAAAATTGCCCGTAAGCACAATCTGAATGTGATAGAAGATACAGCGCAGGCTTTGGGCGCTGATTTTACAAACCCTGAAAATGGCAAGATCCAAAAATCCGGAACCATAGGCACCATGGGCTGTACGTCATTTTTCCCATCAAAAAATCTCGGTGCTTTTGGAGACGGCGGTGCGGTCTTCACCAACGATGATGTCCTTGCCGAAAAGCTGCGTATGCTGGCCAATCACGGTATGAAAGTAAGGTATTACCATGATTACGTCGGGGTTAACTCCCGTCTGGATACGTTGCAGGCGGCTATTTTGGATGTCAAACTAACGCATTTGGACGAATATGCCGCTGCCCGCCAAAAAGCAGCTGCATTTTACAGCGAGGCTTTTGCAGGGTGCAAAGAAATTAAAACACCGGCAACGGCACATTTTACTTCGCATGTTTTCCATCAATACACTGTAGTGTTGCAGGATATTGACCGGAAAGCGTTGATGGAGTATCTTGCCGAACGCGACATTGCTTCAGCCGTTTATTATCCGGTACCGTTGCATTTGCAAAAAGCTTACCACGATAAGCGTTACGGCAAAGGTGATTTTCCGGTAACGGAAGCACTGAGCCGGTCGGTAATGTCACTGCCTGTCCATACAGAGTTGACGCCGGAAATTCAGGAAGTTATTGCCGGTGCGGTTTTAGAATTTATGCACAAAAACAAATAACTATGAATAAAGAATATTTTGCCCATGAAACGGCTGTAATTGACGAAGGTTGTGAGATTGGGAAAGGGACCAGAATCTGGCATTTTTCGCATCTTATGAGCGGCTGCAAGCTGGGAGAAAACTGCAATCTCGGCCAGAACGTGGTAGTTTCGCCTGAGGTAGAGCTTGGCAAAAATGTGAAAGTGCAGAACAACGTTTCCATTTACACGGGCGTCATCTGCGAGGACGATGTTTTCCTCGGGCCGTCCATGGTTTTCACAAATGTAACGAATCCGCGGAGCAATGTAAACCGGCGCGGACAATATACCGAAACCATTGTGCGGCGGGGTGCCTCCATCGGCGCTAACGCAACGATTGTCTGTGGTCACAACATTGGAGAATTTGCTTTTATCGGCGCCGGCGCTGTTGTTACCAAAGAGGTTTTGCCTTATGCGCTGGTGGTGGGAAATCCGGCCCGGCAAACCGGCTGGATGAGCGAGTATGGTCATCGCCTCAAATTTGATGAAAACAATGTGGCGGAATGTCCCGAAAGCCATGAGAAATACCTGCTTGAAGATGGCAAAGTGAGAAAATTATAATTTCGGTTCGGGAAAGAGAAAACAACACTTAAAGTTACTTATTTTTACTCCTCATTTTAAATGATTAAACTATGAAAATTCTTGTTACGGGCGGAACCGGATATATCGGCTCCCATACGGTTGTCGAGCTGCAAAACAAAGGTTTTGAAGTGCTTATTGTAGATAACCTTTCCAATTCGAGTGCCGGGATTGTTGATAAAATTGAAAAAATCACCGGCGTCCGGCCGGCTTTGGAAGTGTTCGATCTGAGCGATCGCGGGAAAACTGCTGATTTCTTTAAACGAAACAACGACATAATGGGCGTAATTCATTTTGCTGCCTTCAAAGCGGTAGGTGAATCGGTGGAGAAACCTTTGATGTATTACCGGAACAATCTAATTTCGCTGATGAATATTCTGGAAAGTATGAAGGAAAACGGTATTCAGAATTTTGTTTTCTCCTCTTCGTGCACGGTTTACGGACAGCCCGATACGCTTCCTGTTTCGGAAAAAGCGCCCATAAAAAAGGCCGAATCGCCTTATGGCAATACAAAACAAATTTCGGAAGAAATCATTCAGGATACCATCAGGACATCTGATATTCATGGCATTGCCCTGCGCTACTTTAATCCCATTGGTGCCCACGAAACGGCTTTGATAGGGGAGTTGCCGCTCGGCGTTCCCAACAACCTCGTGCCTTTTATTACACAAACAGCCATCGGTATCCGCGACCAGCTGAGAGTTTTCGGCGATGATTATCCCACACCTGATGGTACGCCCATTCGCGATTATATCCACGTGGTTGACCTCGCCAAAGCTCATGTGGTATCCGTCGACCGTATGATCCAAAACAAAATGAAAAAAGTTTTTGAGGTTTTTAACCTCGGTACGGGAAAAGGTTATTCGGTGCTGGAAGTGATTAATGCGTTCGAGAAAGTTTCGGGAGTTAAACTGAATTATAAAATAGTTGGCAGACGAGAGGGTGACATCATCCAGGTCTGGGCCGACCCGCGTTTTTCCAACGAAGAGCTGGGCTGGAAAGCTGAAAAAGGACTGGAAGAGATGGTTGCGTCTGCCTGGAAATGGGAAAAGGCCTATCGTGCCGAAAATAAATAGATTGTTGAAAGATAAAGAAAAAATAATATGAGAAAAATACTAATTACCGGAGGTGCCGGTTTTATCGGCTCGCATGTTGTTCGGCTGTTTGTCAACAAATATCCGGATTATGAAATTTACAACCTCGATAAACTGACCTATGCCGGAAACCTGGAAAACCTGAAAGATGTGGATAAAAAGCCCAATTATCATTTTATACTGGGTGACATCACCAATGATGCTTTCATCAGCGGGCTGTTTCAAAAGGAGCAGTTTGATGGCGTCATCCATCTTGCTGCCGAGTCGCATGTGGACCGCTCTATTTCCAATCCTAACGAATTTGTAATAACCAATGTGGTGGGAACGGTCAACCTGCTGAATGCTGCGCGGGCCATTTGGAAAGATCATCCGGAAGAGAAGCGTTTTTATCATGTCTCTACCGATGAGGTTTACGGTGCGCTGGGAAACGAAGGCTATTTCACCGAAGAGACCCGCTACGACCCGCACAGTCCTTATTCGGCATCCAAAGCCGGTTCCGACCATTTTGTCAGGGCTTATCACGACACCTTCGGCCTGCCCATCATTATCTCAAATTGTTCCAATAATTATGGGCCCAATCAGTTTCCTGAAAAGCTTATTCCGTTGTTTATCAATAATATCCGGCATAATAAATCACTTCCGGTGTACGGCAAAGGAGTGAATGTTCGCGACTGGCTGTATGTGGAAGATCATGCCGCAGCCATTGATCTGATTTATCATAAAGGCCCGGATGGTGAAACTTTTAATATCGGCGGACACAACGAGTGGCGGAATATCGATCTGATAAAAGTACTTTGCAAAGTGGTGGATAACAAGCTGGGACGCGATCCGGGAACTTCTGAGAAACTGATTACTTACGTTACCGACCGTGCAGGCCACGATCTGCGTTACGCCATCGATTCATCCAGGTTGCAACGTGAGCTGAAGTGGAAACCATCCCTGCAGTTTGAAGAAGGTATTGAGAAAACAGTGGACTGGTATCTCAATAATCAGCAATGGCTCATCAATGTAACTTCGGGCAATTATCAAAAGTACTATGAGGAGATGTATGGCAGCCGGTAGTTTGCAGTTTCAGGGTTTGTACAGCTCTTCTGAAATATAAAGTGTTAACAAGAAATACTCGTAAGTAGCTGATATATTGCGTGTAAACAATGATTCAAATGCAAAAGGAAAAATATTAAGAAACATTTGAAAAATTAAAAAAATATTCCGTTCTTTGCACTCCATTTTTTGAATACGATAAAAAGAGCAACAATGTCAAGAATTTGTCAGATAACAGGAAAAAAAGTGATTACCGGAAATAACGTTTCTCACTCACATATTAAAACCAAAAGAAAATTTCATCCCAACCTGCAGACCAAACGGTTTTATGTTCCTGAAACCGATAAATGGGTTACCCTGATGGTTTCGGCTGCCGGAATCAGAATTATCAACAAAAAGGGCATTTACAATGCTTTGAAAGTAGCCGAAGAAAAAGGTTTTTACAAAGCCTGAATTTAAAAGATAATATTAAAAAAAAGCTGTTCACCTCTCGCGGACAGCTTTTTTTGTTTTTATGCTTTTTATCTGAAACTTCAGACAGGGCTTGTATAGCTCGCTTCTTTACAGACCCTTAGTAAGATTAGTAAGCGTCGTGAAGGATATTTGTAACTTTTTCTTCTAAGTTTTCAAAAACCTCTTTTTCATCTCTCTCTGCACGGATAGAGAAATATTTCCCCTGATTTTTGTAATAATCGATAACCGGATTGGTCTTCTCTTTATATTGTTCCAGACGGTGCACAATCAGTTCGGTACTGACATCGTAAGGGCGGGCTTTTTCCGTGCGTCCCCGCGCCGAAAGACGCTTCAAAGCTTCTAAAGTTGAGATTTTCATATCAATCATGGCCGAAACCGACATGTTCACCCGTTTGAGTAAACCATCAAGGATGTAAGCCTGAATCAATGTTCTCGGAAACCCCTTAAAAATGAAGCCGTTGACATCGGGATTTTCATTGATTCTGCGTTCGATAAGCTGGATGGGAATCTCGTCAGGAACAATTTCGCCCTTATCCATGTAAGGTTTGGCCAGCTTTCCTATTTCCGTTCCCTCTTTAATTTCCTGACGCATCATTTTTCCCGTGGAGATATACACCAGTCCGAACTCTTTGGCCAGCAGGTTGCCCTGGGTTCCTTTCCCTGCTCCCGGTTTTCCAAGCAGTACAATGTTCGTTTGCGAAACAGATTTTGTCCGTTCAACGATTTCAACAATGTTTTGGAAGATGTCATCAATCTCACCAACTCCGTTCAGAGAATAATATTTGTTCTTTTTGGCGTAGAAATTGGCAACCGGCTTTGTTTTGTTTTCGTACTCTTGCAATCTGTTCTTTATTACCTCTAAATTATCATCCGAACGGCCGGAAACTTTGGCTCTCAGCAAAATACGCTTAATAAGGTCTTCTTCAGGGACTTCCAGGCTGATCATGCAGTTAAGTGAGGAATTTAGCTTAAGCATCAACCCTTCCATGATATAAGCCTGAACAGTAGTCCGGGGGAAACCATCAAACAAAATACCTTTTGAATCGGGATTGGTTTTAATTTTTTTCTCAATAAGTTGAATAATGAGTTCGTCATTCACCAGCCCCCCCCTCTCAATAATGGATTTGGCTTTCATCCCCAAATCGGAGCCTGCTGCAATTTCCATGCGGAGCATGTCGCCGGTGGAAATGTAAGTCAGGTTGTACTTCTCAAGAAGTTTTTTCGACTGTGTTCCCTTGCCTGCCCCCGGTGGGCCAAAGAGTGCAATATTTAACATGATTTTTAGGTTATTGAACGATTTTGTAAATGTCTTTCAGGTTGCGGGCCTGGCCATTGTAATCAAGGCCGTAGCCGATGATAAAATCATTGGGAATTTCCAATCCGATATAATCAATTTTGAAATGCTTTTGATACGAATTGGGCTTAAAAAGAAGTGTAGCGATATGCAGCTCTTTGATTTTTTTATCACTTAGGTATTCCAGCACTTTTTCCATGCTGATGCCCGTATCTACAATGTCCTCCACCAAAACTACCGTACGCCCTTCAACGGATTCATCAAGACCCATAAGCTGTCGCACATGACCTGTTGACTGCGTTCCCGAATAGGAGACAAATTTGATAAATGAAATTTCTGCCGGGAAATGCAGCTTCTTAAACAAGTCGCCTGCAAACATAAACGCACCGTTCAAAATTACCAGAAATAACGGGTTTTTATCAGCCAGGTTGTGCTCCATACCAACAACCATTTTTTCTATGGCCGCTTCGATTTTTTCGTGGGGAATATACGATTCAAAAACCTTGTCGAGGACTGTAATTGTTGCCATTGTAAACAATAAATTTATAATAGCTCACAAAGATAATATTTCAGTGATATTTTTTACTTTTTCCTGTGAAAAATAATTTTTGGCTTACCCAACGTGTAAGCCCAACTATTACATTCAGAATATTCTTACTTTTGTAAAAAACAAAAAGCCTATGACCCCTCGTGTAAGTATTATAATGGGAAGCACTTCCGATTTGAAAACCATGGAAAAAGCAGCACAGTTTTTCGACGAGATGGAAATTCCGTTCGAGATGAATGCGCTTTCGGCACACCGCACTCCGGAAGCGGTAGAAACCTTTGCCAAAAGTGCCGAAATGCGTGGTTTGCAGGTTATTATTGCCGGTGCCGGTATGGCCGCTCACCTGCCGGGGGTTATTGCCGCTTCAACAGCTATCCCCGTGATTGGCGTTCCCATCAGCGCCACACTCGATGGCATGGACGCACTGCTTGCTATCGTACAAATGCCTCCCGGAATTCCTGTGGCTACCGTGGGCATCAACAATGCCCTCAATGCGGCTATCCTGGCAGCACAAATGCTTGCCGTGGAAGACGAAGGCATTCGGACAAAGCTCAAAACTTACAAGGCCGGCCTGAAACAAAAAATTGAAAAGGCCAACACGGAACTAAAAATGTTGAAATACAGCTTTAAAACTAATTGATAAGTGTTCCTCCTGTTTTTCGGCTGGCCTCCTCTTCCATGTTTCGCCGTGCAATGTCCACTGCTTCCATAGAATATTTTACCTTTGTCATCAAATCTAATATCATGATAAAGGAACGTTTGAAAGGAAGAACTGCTCCCCTTCGTGTGGGCGTTACTCACGGCGATTTTAACGGGATAAGTTACGAGGTAATGATTAAAGCGTTAATGGACAGCCGTTTGTACGAGTTATTTACACCGGTTATTTACGGGCTGCCCCGTGTTGTAGGGTTCCATCGCAAGTATCTGCATCTTTCCGACTTTAATTATAATGTCATTTCTAATATTTCAAAAATTACTGACAGAAAGCTAAACATTCGCAGCCTCAGCGATGAAGAGATAAAAATAGAATTCGGGAAGTCCATCGGCCTGGCAGGTGAATTTGCATTTGAAGCTTTGGAAACGGCTGTGAAAGACCTGAAAGATAAAAAAATCGATGTGCTCGTAACAGCACCCATCAACAAGGAAAATATTCATTCGGAAAAGTTTAATTTCCAAGGACATACCGAATATCTCACGCAACGTTTCGGCGCCGAAAATTCGCTTATGCTCATGGTATCCAATCCCCTGAAAATAGGCACGGTTACCAACCATATTCCCATCAGCGAAGTTGCCGGTGCTATCACCGAAGAGCTTATTCTCACCAAACTAATTATCTTGAACGACTCGTTGAAAAAGGATTTCCTCATCGAAAGACCAAAAATTGCTGTTTTGGGATTAAACCCCCATGCCGGCGACAACGGACTTGTCGGTAACGAAGATGAGTCGGTCATTCATGCCACTATCATCAAAGCCAAAAAACAGGGATTGCTGGTTTTCGGTCCGTTTCCTGCTGATGGATTTTTCGGCGCCGGTAACTACACGAAATACGATGCTGTTTTGGCCATGTATCACGACCAGGGACTGATTCCTTTTAAGTTGATGGCTTTGGATAACGGCGTAAACTATACAGCCGGTTTGCCCATTGTGCGTACTTCGCCCGACCATGGAACCGCTTATGATATTGCCGGTAAAGACATTGCTTCTCCGGCTTCCATGCGTCAGGCTGTTTATCTGGCTCTCGATATTTATAAAAACCGGAAAAAATGGGAAACCATGCATGCGAAGCCTTTGTTGGTACACCAACAGGAAAATGGTTGAGAACGGGAGGAAAAAATCCCCCTGCCTGCAGATTGGAAAATTTTTCCTGAAATGATTTAAAAAAAGTATGTTACACAAACAATATTCCGGAAATGAGCTGGCTGAGGTGATGAAAGCAAAACTGCTTTCGCCTGATGCCGCCTCTGTAAAAGTTGAAGATATTCTCATTGACAGCCGTCGGTTTATTCGTGCCGAAAAATGTCTGTTTTTTGCTCTTTCCGGAAAAAGAAACGATGGCCAAAAATATGTCAAAGGCCTCTATAAAAAAGGAATACGCTATTTTGTGGTATCGGATAAACACTTTTCTGCCTCCGGCATGGAAAAAGCTTCTTTTTTTCGGGTGCCGGATACCCTGAAAGCGCTGCAACAGCTGGCTGCCTTTCATCGCAGCCTCTTTGATATTCCGGTAGTGGGTATTACCGGTAGCAACGGGAAAACAATTGTGAAAGAGTGGCTTTTTCAGTTGATGAGTCCCGATAAAAAGATTGTGCGAAGCCCCAAGAGTTACAATTCTCAAATCGGGGTGCCGCTGTCGGTATGGCAAATGAACGGGCAACATGAACTGGCGTTGTTTGAAGCAGGAATTTCCGAACCCGGCGAAATGGATAATCTGCAGATGGTCATCCAGCCGAAGTTGGGCATTTTTACTAATATCGGGGAAGCACATAGCGAGGGGTTTATCAGTAAAGCACAGAAAATAGGCGAAAAACTTAAGCTGTTTACCCGCGTGGATACGCTGATTTACAACAACGACCAAAAAGAGTTGCTGGAGGTGATTATCCGCACGGGGATTCTTGGAAATATCGGTACCTTTACGTGGGGAGCGGACGAAAACAGCGACCTGTGTATTCTCGACAAACGTATAGAAACATCTTCTGCAAACATTCACGGCATATACAAAGATGAGGAAATCTCTATTGAGATTCCTTTTGCCGATGCTGCTTCGGTGGAGAACGCCATTCACTGCTGGGCTGCCATGCTGAGCCTTGGCTATGACCAAAAAACTATTAGCGAGCGTATGACGACACTAACACCCATAGCTATGCGCCTCGAACAAAAAGAGGGAATTAACAATTGCACCATCATCAACGATGCGTATAATTCCGATTTTAATTCGCTGACGATTGCTTTGGACTTTATGAGTCAGCAAAACCAGCATCGTGAGAAAGTGGTTGTTCTTTCGGATATTTTACAAAGCGGGCGTAGCGAAGTGGAATTGTATGCGGATGTGGCAGGCTTGTTGAAACAAAAAGGGGTAACCCGGCTGATTGGTATCGGACCGGCTATTTCGCGACATACCGGCTTATTTGAAATGGAAAAAGATTTTTTTCCGGCCACCCGCGATTTTATCTCCGGCTTTTCAATGGCTTCTCTTCGCAACCAGACTGTCCTGCTAAAAGGCGCCCGGGTTTTTGAGTTTGAGCGCATCAACCGCCTTCTGCAACAAAAAGTACATGAAACTGTTTTTGAGATTAACCTGAGTGCGCTGGTGGAAAACCTCAATTTTTTTCGCTCTAAGTTAGAACCCGAAACAAAAGTGATGGCTATGGTGAAAGCTTTTTCGTATGGCAGCGGAAGTTTCGAAATTGCTAATATTTTGCAGTTTCATCAAGTGGATTACCTCGCTGTTGCTTACGTGGATGAAGGAGTAGAGCTGCGCAATGCGGGTATCGAATTACCAATTATGGTGATGAATCCTGAGGAATATACTTTTGATTTGATGATTAAATATCAGCTTGAACCGGAGATTTTCAGCTTTCGTGCTTTAAAAATGCTTGAAAAAGCCATCAAAAGAAATGCCCTGCCGCAAAACAAGCCTGTAAAAGTTCATCTGAAGCTGGAAACTGGTATGCACCGGCTTGGGTTTCAGGAGGATGAGCTCGATGAGTTAATAACCCGTTTAAAATTAAATCCGCTAATTTATGTGCAGTCTGTATTCTCGCATCTCGTGGGCAGCGACAAGCCTTCGCTGGACGATTTCACGCATACGCAGATTGCCCGGCTTAAGCAAATGGCACAAAAGTTAAAAGAGGGATTGGAACATCCTTTTATGATACATATGCTCAATTCGGCAGGAATCAGCCGTTTTCCTGAAGCACAGTTCGACATGGTACGCCTGGGCATTGGCCTGTATGGTATTTCTTCTCACAAAGAAACCGCCGAAAGTCTCCGGCATGTTACCAGCCTGCGTACGGAAATTACGCAAATCAAAGTGGTTAAAACCGGGGAATCGGTAGGCTACAACCGGAGCTTTGTTGCCGAAAGCGAGAGACTGATAGCTACCGTTTCGGTTGGCTATGCTGATGGCATGTTTCGTCTGCTCGGAAACGGGAATTTCTCTCTTTGGGTGAAAGAGAAAGCCGCTCCAATTGTGGGCGACATTTGCATGGATATGTGTATGATTGATGTAACCGGAATGAAGGTGAAAGAAGGCGATGCTGTGATTGTTTTCAATGCTGAACATCCGGTAACAGAGATGGCTTCCGCCGCTCAGACCATTCCTTATGAAGTGCTCAGCCGCATTTCGCGAAGGGTAAAACGGGTGTATTTTCATGAGTAGCATTAAGTTGAGAACATAAATAATCAATACTCCGGTAAATTTTTGAAATTGACTATTACACGAAACATAACGTCCTGATATAAAATAAATTAACCATTTCGCGCCTCGTTAGTTAATAGGCTTGTTTTCAAGTTGTTAGAAAAACTTACCGGAGTATTGAATAATAATATATGAATTTAAAAACCAAAGGTTATTATTTCCCGAAGTATTCCCTACTCATTCTGGCGGGTATTTTAGTGATTCTATTTTTTGTTTATGGCTTTGATACTATTTTGTTCATGCGACCGCAAGGTGTACATCAATGGCGACAATGCGACAGCTTGTCTTTTACCCTGAATTTTTACCACAACGATGGCACTTTCTTTTCGCCGGTTATCCATTACCTTGGCCGGGATGGAGATGGAAAAACAGTTTCTGATTTCCCGTTGCTTTATTATGGGATTGGAAAGCTTTGGCAGGTAACGGGATATCACGAATATATTTATCGTCTCATTGTTTTGCTCATAAGTTTTGCCGGGCTGGCTGCTCTTGTAAAAACAGTGGAAGGTATCCTAAAAGATAGTTTTATGGGTTTGTTTGTGGCACTTATTCTTTACAGTTCTACCATTTTTGTGTACTATTCCAATAATTTTTTGATGAATGTGCCCGCTTTTAGTTTTGCATTGATAGCCCTGTTCTTTTTTTATAAATACTATGATTCGGGAAAGAATAAGTTTCTGCTTATTTCTATGGCTTTCTTTTTATTGGGAGGTTTACTTAAAACGCCTGCCCTGATGAGTTTTGTGGCTATTTTGGGAATTTTTGTGCTGGAGCGAATATTGCCTGTGAAATTTGGAAAGAACGGCAAACTGTTTCCTAAACCCAAAATCCAGATAATTCCTTTTCTTCTTGTTATCATTTTAATAATACTTTGGTACTGGTATGCAGCATCGTATAATTCAAAGCATAATTCCGGCATTTTCCTGATTGGTATTTTGCCTATATGGAAATTAGATATGGCGCATATCCTGGATATTATTCATTATGTAAGAGTCTTGTGGTTAAATAGTTATCATAGTAAGGTTATGCAGGTTATTGCTATTATTCTTTTCCTTGCGATACTGTTTTCTTATAAAAAAAGTCAAAAATTCTTGTGGTATTTTATGGTACTGCTCGGCATTGGGTTTTTGCTGTTCCTCATGCTGTTTTTTCAGGTGTTCAACCATCATGATTATTACCTGATTAACCAGCTTGTTTTTATGTTGAGCATATTTACCGCCTTTTTTTACCTTTTGAATCATTCTTTTCCTAAAGTGTTCCATAGCCCCGTTTTCAGAATATTGCTCGTTCTGCTGCTGGCTTACAATGTGAAGGTTTGTGCCGGTAATATTCACGACAGGTATTATGTGGAGTGGTTAAATCCATATAACAAAGAGGCAAAAGGGTTGAAAAACATTACCCCTTATTTGCGCTCGCTCGGTATCAAACGAACTGACCCCATGCTCGTGGAGGACGATCCAAGTTTTGATATTACGTTGTATTTTATGGATCAAAAGGGTTATACTACTTTTGGCGGACGGTTCAGGGACAGCCTTGAAATCAGACAAGCCATCGGTTCCGGTTTGAAATACCTAATGGTTACCGACAGCAGCTTTTTACGAAGGCCTTATTTACAGCCGTTTATAAAAGATCGTATCGGAAAATGGAACAAATTCTATATCTTTAAATTGCATTGAGCAAAAGGGGGTATCGATCGTTAGTTTCGGCGAAATATTATCTTTGCCTAAAGCAAAACCTATGGATGTGAAAATACTGTCCGTTATTATTCCTGCATACAACGAAGCTGATACCATTAAAATCATTCTGGGAAAAATAATTTCCGTTCAACTGATTCATAAAATACGGAAAGAGATTATTATTGTTGATGATGCTTCAAAAGATGCTACTGCCGAACAAGTGAATGTCTTTCTTGAACATCATCCCGGGGAAAACATTAAAATCGTCAGGCAGGATGTTAACCAGGGAAAAGGAGCGGCCCTGCATCGTGGCATTGCCGAAGCCACCGGTGATTTTATCGTTATACAGGATGCGGATACCGAATACAATCCGGCGGAATATAATGTGTTGTTGCAGCCGATACTGGATGACTTTGCCGACGTAGTTTACGGTTCGCGTTTTATGGGTGGCGAGCCTCATCGTATTTTGTTTTTCTGGCATTCCATCGGGAATAAATTTCTGACAGCCCTCTCCAATATGTTTACCAATTTGAATCTCACGGATATGGAAACAGGATACAAGCTGTTTCGTGCCAATATGCTCAAGACGTTGCTGCTGAAGGAGAATCGTTTTGGCTTTGAGCCTGAAGTAACGGCAAAAATTTCCAGGATCCCCAAAGTGCGGATCTATGAAGTGGGGATATCCTATTACGGGAGAACCTATAATGAAGGAAAAAAAATCCTCTGGCGCGATGGCTTCCACGCTATTTATTGTGTGTTGAAATATAATATCTTCGACAGGAGAGCCTTTAAATAGCCTCGTATTTTTCCGGTCTGAAAAAATCATTACTGTAAAAATGAAAAAATATTTTGTTACATTGAGTATAGCCCTTGTTCTGACAACGGTGATTTTTTCGGATTTTAATGTGAAAATCTGGAAAACTCCCGGACGGGTGATTCAGTGGGATGTTATAGACTACTACGGATACCTGCCTGCTGCTTTCATTTATCATGATATTTCACTGAAATTTAAAGACCATTATACCGGAAAAAAACATTTTGTTTTTTGGGCTAAAAAAACTTCAACGGGAAGTTATGTTTTTAAAATGACTATGGGACTTTCCGTGATGTACGCTCCTTTCTTCTTTGTTGCCAATGCAGTAGCCGGACACCTGGGATACAATAACGGAGGCTATTCGGTACCTTATCGTTTTGCTATTGTTATGGCGGCCTTGTTTTATCTTGCTCTGGGGCTGGTGTTTCTAGCCAAAGTTTTACGTGTTTATTTTTCGGAAACCGTAACCGCACTCACAATTTTGTCTATCGGACTGGGGACTAACCTGCTTTGGTACAGCACTTTTGAACCGGGGATGTCGCATGTTTATACCTTTGCCCTCGTGTCAGTTTTCCTTTACCTGACGATTTTATGGCACCGACGCAGTACCATATTGCGAGCGGTTTTCCTCGGTTTGATTATCGGACTGCTCACACTGATTCGTCCGGTGAATATCCTGATTGCACTCTTTTTTGTTTTCTACGATGTTAAAAGCGGACGGGATTTCAAAAACAAATGTTTGCTTTATTGGAATAAATTCCCACACCTAATTCTGATGGTAATATTTGGCTTTCTGGTACTTGTCCCCCAACTCCTGTATTGGAAAACCGTTACCGGAAACTGGCTCTATTATTCTTACGGTAAGGAAGGTTTCTTTTTTCTGCATCCGCAAATCATCGATGTGCTGTTTAGCTTTCGCAAAGGCTGGTTTGTTTATACGCCGGTCATGATCTTTGCCGTTGCCGGAATTTATTTTTTATTTAAAAAATACAGGCAGCTTTTTATCGCCGTATTTTTATTATTGCTTGTTTATCTTTATGTCGTTTCTTCGTGGTGGTGTTGGTGGTATGGCGGCAGCCTGGGCCAACGCGAATTGATTGATATTTATCCTGTTATGGCCTTCCCGCTGGCTGCAATAATGAGCTGGATTATTTCCCGGAAGGCTCGCCTGGCTTATCCGGCAGCCCTGTTGTTGTTAGCCTCTGTTTTGTTGGGTGCGTTTTATAATGTGCAGTATTATTACGGTTCCATCCATTGGGATTCCATGACGCGGCAGGCCTGGTTCAACTCCTTTGGAAGAGTTCATCCTTCGCCCCGCTTTTATAAACTCATAAAAACGCCTGATTATGGGAATGCCCTCTTAGGGCTGCCCGAAAAATCAATTAAGAAGACTAAAAAAGAATCCGTGGAGGTCATTATTCAGCAAATTAAAAAGGATAAAAAGTGGTATCAACTGGTGAAGGAAAAGGCGAAGAGAAGAAATATTCCGTTGGATTCAATGCTGATGCTGGATGCCAAATATAGCCTGGAGCATGATAAATAGAGTTCCCGATTGTTTTGGGAAATTCTGGTTTGTAAAAGGAGAATATTAAGTCCTGAAAGCAATTTCTATTACATTTGTATCCCAAAAATCAGAATATGAAACGCATTTGGATATTGATAGTTGTTTTGATGATAACCTCGACGGCAACAGCACAGGAAGGCTATAAGATTCAGGTAAAAATAAACGGGTCTCAGGATACCTCCCTTTTGTTAGCCTCTTACTACGGCAACAAAATCAGGCTCGTGGATACGACTTTCGCTAAAAAACCCGGTGATTTTGTTTTTGGAGGGGCAAAAGCCTTGCCGGGTGGGATTTACATGGTAGTAAGTCCGAAAAAGGTAAAACTGTTCGAGTTCCTTATAAACAAAAATCAGCATTTCAATCTTCAGACCGATACGGCGAATATTTCCATGCACTTGAAAGCACGGGGTTCCACCGAAAACACTATTTTTTTTAATTATTTACAGTATAGCGATAAGATTTACAAAGAGATTTTGGCATTGAGAAAAGAGCTGATACAAACCAAAAAGAATATCCCGGCTTACAAACATTTGCAGGAAAACATCGCCGCCTTAAGAAAAGAAAATGTAACCAAACGCACGAAACTGATCCGGTCTCATCCGGGTACTTTTGTAGCTACGCTATTTGAAGCCATGGAGAAAGTCCGGCCGCCAAAAAAAGTCCATCCGGACGATTCGCTTTATGCATATCACTACATGCGACAACATTTTTGGGATCATTTCGACCTGAGCGACCCGCGTTTGCTGCGAAGTCCCCTGTACGACCAAAAATTAAAGGCTTATTTTAAACAACTGGTTTTTTTTCAACCCGATTCGGTTGACCGCGCTATCGATGATGTGATTGCCATGGCACGACCCTCGAAGGAGAGCGTCAGCTATCTCGTGTGGTATTTTACGGTAGAATACCAAAATCCGAAATACATGGGCTTTGATAAGGTCTTTGTGCACATGGTGGATCAATATTTTTCCAAAGAGCCGATCAAAAACACTACCGCTTCGGTAAAAAAGCTGCTGGAAAAGCGTGCAGCCGAAATCCGTCCGTTACTCATCGGAAATCGTGCTCCCGAACTGATTTTGCAGGATACCACCGGAAAATTTGTGTCGTTTTATGGCATTCGCAAGAAGTTTACACTACTGTTTTTCTGGGATTACAAATGCCATATTTGTAAGCGGCAGCTGGCCGAATTAGTTCCCATGTATCCGGAGTTGGTCAAAAAATATGATTTGGCTGTTTATACAATTAGCATAAATCCTGATGTGGATAACTGGAAGGCTGCCGTACGGAATCGCCATTTGCCATGGATAAATGTAAATGGTACACGTAGTGCTAAAGGTGATTTCACCAAACTTTATGACATTCACAGTACGCCACAGCTCTTTTTGCTGGATAAAGATAAGCGCATCATCGCCAAGCAATTTTCTGTAAGTCAGTTAAAAATGATTCTGAATGATTATGCCGGGAGGCATCCGGGGAAATAATGTGTCCTGTTTTTTCTTCGAACCAGTGACCCCCGCCCTGTCAAGGCGATGCTCCCCGCCTGCCTTAGTGGGGCGTACTGGAATCGAACCAGTGACCTCTTGCCTGTCAAGCAAGCGCTCTAAACCAACTGAGCTAACGTCCCTTGGAAGAAAAAGAGTGGGACATATTGGATTCGAACCAATGACCCCTGCTCTGTGAAAGCAATGCTCTAAACCAACTGAGCTAATGTCCCTTTTTCAGGCTGCAAAAATAAAAAAAATGTGAAATGCAAAAACAGATAAAGCGAATTATTCCTTAGGATTTGTAACGAAATAAAGTGACGGGTCTCGTTTAAAACGAGATTATGATTTTTCAAGACGCAAAAGTTGCGAATAGCAACTGTTTACCCCGTGAAATAGCAAAGCTAATATTTCACAGGGTGAATTTAAAACTTTTGCAACGAAGAAAAAGCGCAAAAGAACAAGTCGAAACCGTTGGGTTGTTTCGTTACAATTCCTTTATGTCAGCCAATGAGGTAAGATTTCATAATAAATGCTACCGCAATTCCTAAAATTGCACCTGCCAATACCTCCAACGGACTATGTCCTAATAATTCCTTTAATTGAACTTCTCCTAGTTTTTCATCGAATAATTTACTTAGCGATTTCCTCAGGCTGTTTAAAACCCCGGCCTGCTTTCCTGCTGCTCTTCGGATGCCTGCGGCATCATGCATTACTATGATTGCAAAAACCACGCTTATGGCAAACAAAGGGCTTGCCGGACCTTGCGAAATTCCAATAGTTGTAGCCAAAGCACTTACAGTAGAGGAGTGCGAGCTGGGCATGCCTCCGGTTTCCCACAACCGCTTAACATTAAATTTTTTCTCCACAATTATGGAGCTAAAGACTTTGTAAAATTGGGCGATAAACCACGCAACAAAAACCACATCCAGGATTTTATTGCCAAATATTATTCCTGCTTCCATGTAAATCCAATTTTAATCCGAACAAAAGTATTGATATCTTCTTACCAAAGAGAAAAATAATCAATAAATATTATCCCGATAGTATTTCGTAAATTTGGTCGTCTATGGAAAAGTTACCTATAACCGTAAGCAAGCCTTATGTCGAATTCAGGCTATTTAGGTTAATATTTCCATCTTTGAATTTGATGAGTGGATAATACTTGTTAGTATTCTTAACTATTTTATACTTTTGAGCATTGTAATTTTTAATGGATTAATTCAGCGAAAAAATGAAAAAAGGTTTATTATTAGTATTAGGAATCATTTTTGTCTGTAGTCAGATAACCCGGGGCCAGACCACCCGAAAAGACATTTCCTTAAAGGATATCTGGACTACCCATAGCCTTTCCCCAAAAACTGTTCATGGTATAGTCTCCCTGAATAACGGGAAACAATATACGGAAATTAAAAACGGCTCTATTGTGGTTTATGATTACAGAACCGGAGACTCTCTTTCCACATTGGTCAATGGAAAGGAGCTTATTCCGGAAGGGAAAAAGACACCCATCCAAATCGGTAATTTCTCAGTAAACAAAGAGGAAACAGAATTTATCTTTCCCACACAAACCGAACATATTTACCGTCATTCCAGAATTTCCTATGACTATATCTGGGATGTGAAAACCAAAAAACTTACCCCGCTTTCCGATAAAGGTAAACAACGGCTGGCTGATTTTTCTCCCGATGGAACCAAAATAGCTTTTGTCAGAGGTAACAATATCTTTATAAAAGACCTGAAAACAGGCAAAGAAAAGCAAATAACGTTCGACGGCAGGAAGAACAACATTATCAACGGTACTTGTGACTGGGTTTACGAGGAAGAGTTCGGTTTTACCAAAGCTTTTTTCTGGTCGCCCGACGGAAAGAAAATTGCTTTTTACCGTTTTGACGAAAGCAAAGTAAAACAATATACACTGCCGTTTTATCATAAAAAGGATCCCTATCCCGAAGAATATACCTACAAATATCCTGTGGCCGGAGAAAACAATTCTATCGTTCAAATCTATACCTACGATTTGGCTACAGGCAAAACCGTAAAAATGGATGTGGGCGAAAATACCAATCAGTACATCCCGCGGGTAAAATGGACCACACAGCCGAATAAGCTTGCTATCGAACGTCTCAACAGGCTGCAAAATCATTTGGAAATCCTACTGGCCGATGCTTCTTCAGGAGAAACCAAAATTATTTATTCCGAAACCAATAAATACTACATCGATATAACAGATGACCTCAGGTTTTTACCTGATGGGAAATATTTTATCATAACCTCTGAAAAGGATGGTTATAACGCTATTTATCTTTATGATATGGCTGGCAAACAGGTGAAAAAACTCACCAAAGGCAACTGGGATGTAACCAAAGTTTACGGATATAATCCCAAACGCAAGCTTGTTTTTTTTCAGGCTGCCAGAACTTCGCCGCTCGACAGGGATATTCTGGCGGTAAATCTGAAAGGCAAAATCCGGCAAATTTCCACTCGTACGGGAACCAATGACGGCAACTTTAGCAAGAGCTTTGGTTATTACATTAATACTTATAGCAATGCCAATATCCCACCTTATATTACGGTCAACAATTACCATGGAAAAGTAATTCGTGTGCTGGAAAGTAACAAAGCTTTTGTGAAGAAAATGCAGCAATATAATCTCAGTAAAAAACAATTCTTTAAACTGCGTTCACCGGAATTTGAGCTGCCCGGTGGAAAACAGGTTGATTTGAATGCCTGGATTATTAAGCCGCCGAATTTTGATCCGTTAAAGAGATATCCTGTACTCATGTATGTTTACGGTGGTCCCGGTATTCAAACGGTGAATAATTCCTGGGGACGGAGTAACTATTTCTGGTTTCAGATGCTGGCCGAAAAAGGAATTGTTGTGATTTCGGTGGACAACCGCGGTACCGGTGCCCGGGGTGAACTGTTCAAGAAAATGACCTATTTACAGCTGGGAAAATACGAAATTGCCGACCAGATTGAAGCTGCCGGACTCATTGGGAAATATCCTTATGTGGATAGTACCCGTATTGGGATCTTCGGCTGGAGCTATGGCGGTTTCATGGCCAGCCTCGTCATTACCAAAGGAGCAGATGTTTTCAGCACGGCAGTAGCCGTTGCACCGGTAACTAACTGGCGTTACTACGATAACATTTACACTGAGCGTTATATGCGTACGCCGAAGGTAAACAAAGAGGGCTATGATGACAACTCACCTATTAAATATGTGGACAGGATAAAAGGGCATTATCTGCTTATTTTTGGTAGCGGTGACGACAATGTACATCCCGAAAATTCCATGAACATGATTACCGCCCTCATCAAAGCCAACAAACAGTTCGATTTGATGGTATATCCCAACAAGAACCATAGTATTTACGGTGGAAACACGCGTTATCATCTGTACACAAAGATGACTGATTTTCTGTTGAAATACCTGAAGTAAAGTAATATAGTCGGAATATGGATCCTGTAAGGTTCAGGTTCAGGCCAAATTTTGTACAATTTTGTACAAAATTTGGCCTGAATTTGTATATAAATTTGTAGTTTTAAGCTTAGTTTTGTACATTTGCATTCAAAATAAGTAAGATGTATAAAAGAATGATTCGGAAGCAAATTGACAAGTGGATAGACAAGCCTGAAGTCATTATTATTTACGGAGCACGGCAGGTGGGCAAAACCACGCTGCTAAAAACCATACTTGACGGAGAACGGAACGGCCTGATTCTAAATTGTGAACTACCCTCGGTCGCCGCAATTCTCGAAAGCAGGGATATTGTGGCGTTGCGTAACCTGTTTGGCCGCCATCGCCTAATCGGTTTGGACGAAGCACAAAAGGTTCGGGATATAGGTAAAACTCTAAAATTAATTGTTGATGAATTGCCAGAATATAAAATTATTGCTACGGGTTCCAGTAGTTTCGATTTGGCAAATAAACTTGCCGAACCGCTTACGGGAAGAAATATTAAATTCGTTCTTTATGCGCTGTCACTTGAAGAAATAAAGCCTGGAAAAGGATGGTTAAAAGTAATACAATACACGGGAGAGATGCTGGTTTTTGGTACTTATCCCGGAGTTATTGATTTGCCGGGAGAAATGAAACAGATAAAGCTCGAACAACTTGGCAGTGATTATCTGTATCAGGATGTGCTGATGTATGATGCCCTAAAAAATTCGTCCGTTTTACGAAAGCTTCTCAAATTACTTGCTTTGCAGGTCGGCTCTCAACTATCAACAAACGAGCTTTCCGTTTCGCTTGGAGTGAGGCGTCCCACAATAGAGAAATACCTTGACCTGCTTGAAAAATGTTTTGTGATTTTCAGTCTAAGCTCGCTTTCGGGAAATCTGCGAAATGAAATAAAAAAGAGTAAAAAATATTATTTTTACGATAATGGTCTGTTGAATGCGGTAACCGGCAATTTCAGTTCGATAACCAATAGAAGCGATTACGGTGCTTTGTGGGAAAATTTCTGTATAGGCGAAAGGGTAAAACAAAATGCATACAAACAAAAACATGGCAGCTTTTACTTTTGGCGAACCTATGACGGTGCCGAGATTGATTTAGTTGAAGAAATAGCCGGCCGGTTTACTGCTTGGGAATTTAAATGGAATAAACGAAGAAAACCAATTCTCCCGGCAAGCTTTAAAACCAGGTACAATCCTGTTGATTATAACATTGTTAGTCCTGATAATCTTTACCTGCTTTTGGAATAATATTCTGCTGACACAAGTACGGCGCTACCTGTGAGGACTATGAGCGGACAGCCCGTGCAAGCTAACGGGGAGGCCGCCAAAAAAAAGCACATTTTCCTTTTAACAAAGATTTTTTGCCGGATAATTCAAAAATTTTATAATTTTGCCGATTGTAATCATTTGATTTTATTATTAACTAAAAAGAAAGTAGGTAACTAAAATGATTATTATTCCTGTAAAAGAAGGCGAAAACATTGACAGAGCTCTGAAACGCTTCAAACGTAAGTTTGAAAAAACGGGCGCTATGCGTGCCTTGCGTGATGGCCAACGCTACACCAAACCTTCCGTAAGAAGAAGGGAACAGAAGCTGAAAGCTATTTATATTCAGCAACTCCGTCAGGCCGAACAAGGTTAGTTAAGCTTTTTTAAGGATTTTTGTAAGAAAAAACTTTGATTCACTTAAAAGATTTGTTATCTTTGAATCAAAGTTTTTTCTTTTATATATGAGCGTAAATCAATTTATTAGATACCTGCAAACTGAAAAACGGAGTTCCCCGCACACTGTCCTTGCGTACCAAAAGGACCTGCAGAATTTTAGTGCTTTCCTGAAAGAACAATTTGAAATGGATAACACGCAGGATGCAACCATGGATATGGTTCGTTCGTGGATTGTTGACCTGATGGATAAGAAACTTTCTCCGGGAAGTGTTAACAGGAAAATCAGTTCTCTCAAAGCCTATTACAACTACCTGCTTAAACATGGTGAAATTACGAAAACTCCCATGCAAAATATCCACAGCCTGAAACAGGGAAACCCCCTGCCGGTTTATGTGGATCAGGATAAGATGCATACCTTATTAAGAGAGATACTTCCGGGTGATGATTTTGCAGCGCTTCGTAACCGTATGGTAATTTTAATTTTGTATGCAACAGGCATTCGCCTCAATGAACTGATTACTTTAAAAATCGCTTCGATTGATTTCGCCGGTAACCGATTAAAAGTACTGGGGAAAAGAAATAAAGAACGTATTATTCCGTTTTCTGAAAAGATGAGGGATGAGATGCAGGCGTATTTAAAAGTAAAAGGGGAGAAATTCCCGTTGGCCGGCGACTGGCTGATTGTTACCAACAAAGGAGCAAAAGCCTATCCCAAGCTCATTTACCGTATTGTGCATGATGCTTTAGCCGGTTATACCGCTACGAGGAAAAGCCCGCATGTACTCAGGCATACTTTTGCCACACATCTTTTGAATAACGGTGCATCGCTGAATGCCATTAAAGACATGCTTGGTCATGCCAATCTTTCCGCTACTCAGATATACACCCATACCAGCATAGAACAGTTAAAATCAATATATTCTCAAGCCCATCCCCGGGCTCATTTAAAAAAAGGAGGTTAATTATGAACATTAACATTAAGTCGGTACGTTTCAAAGCCGATCAGAAGCTTGAAGACTTTATTGAAAAAAAGCTTCAAAAGTTTTTTGGATTTCATGAACAAATTCTGGATTCAGATGTAGTCTTGAAGCTGGATAATAATGAAACCCGTAAAAACAAAATTGCCGAGATTCGTCTTATTCTCAAAGGGGAAGAATTGTTTGCCAGGAAGCAAAGTAAATCTTTTGAGGAGGCTGCTAACCAGGCAATTGATGCCTTGAAAAGACAGATTGAAAAGTACAAAGAACGGTTTAAGAAATAAATTCTAAAGTTTTTAAAAAAATAGTTTGGTAATTTCAACTAAACATTCTATTTTTGCAGACCTTTTTGAAAAGAGGTCTGTTTTTTTGTGGAAAGTTCGGAAAGTACTGCTAATAAAGTAAACAAACTGGGAAAGGCATTGAAATAAGTTGCCAGCATAGCTCAGTTGGCCAGAGCAGCTGATTTGTAATCAGCCGGTCGGGGGTTCGAATCCCTCTGCTGGCTCAGTTCATAAACATGTTGAATACTTAAAAGCGGGGGGATACCGAAGCGGTCAAACGGGGCAGACTGTAAATCTGTTGGCTTAGCCTTCGGAGGTTCGAATCCTCCTCCCCCCACCAGGGCAGAAAGGGCTAAAGTAAAAAGCTGAAAGTTGAACTAACTCCATTTTAAACTTTAAACTTTAAACTTTAAACTTTAAACTTTAAACTTGTTAAGCGGGAGTAGCTCATCTGGTAGAGCGACAGCCTTCCAAGCTGTAGGTGGCCGGTTCGAGCCCGGTTTCCCGCTCTGGGGTTGCCGGGGTAGCTCAGGGGTAGAGCACTTCCTTGGTAAGGAAGGGGTCACGAGTTCAATTCTCGTCCTCGGCTCTGGTTTGATGAATTAGAAATAAAGTAATAAAACAAACATTAATTTTTTAACATTTTTAATATGGCTAAAGAAAAATTTAATCGTTCCAAACCGCACGTAAATATTGGGACTATTGGTCACGTTGACCATGGAAAAACCACTTTAACGGCTGCCATTACGCTTACACTTCAAGATAAAGGTTTGGCAGAGTTTAAGTCATTCGAATCCATTGACAATGCTCCTGAAGAAAAAGAAAGGGGTATTACTATTAACACTGCTCACGTTGAGTATCAGACGGAAAACCGTCACTATGCTCACGTTGACTGCCCGGGTCATGCTGACTACGTCAAGAACATGGTTACCGGTGCTGCTCAAATGGACGGTGCTATTTTGGTAGTGGCTGCCACTGACGGCCCCATGCCACAAACCCGCGAGCACATCCTGTTAGCGCGTCAGGTTGGTGTCCCCCGTATTGTTGTTTTTATGAATAAGGTTGACCTGGTTGATGATGAGGAATTGCTCGAAATTGTTGAAATGGAAATTCGTGATTTGTTAAGTTTTTATGGCTTCGATGGCGACAATACTCCTATTATTCAGGGTTCTGCTCTTGGCGCTTTGAATGGTGAGGAAAAATGGCGCGACAAAGTCCTTGAACTGATGGATGCCTGTGATACATGGATTCCGTTGCCTGTTCGTGACGAGCATAAACCTTTCCTGATGCCTGTTGAAGATGTATTCTCCATTACCGGCCGTGGTACGGTTGCTACAGGCAGAATCGAAACCGGTATTATTCGTACAGGCGATCCTGTTGAGATTATTGGTATGGGCGCCGAAAAAATGAAATCCGTTGTTACCGGTGTGGAAATGTTCCGTAAAATTCTTGACAAAGGTATGGCCGGTGACAATGCAGGATTGCTGTTGCGTGGCGTTGACAAAGATAAAATTAAAAGGGGGATGGTTATTTCCGCTCCCGGTACTGTTACTCCGTACAGCCACTTCAAAGCCGAAGTATATATCCTGAAAAAAGAAGAGGGTGGTCGTCATACACCTTTCCACAACAAATATCGTCCCCAGTTCTATTTCAGAACTACTGACGTTACCGGTGAAGTTTTTCTTCCAGATGGTGTTGAAATGGTGATGCCCGGTGATAACCTCACTATTGAAGTTAAACTGATTTCCGATATTGCTATGAACAAAGGCTTGCGTTTCGCTATTCGCGAAGGCGGGCGTACGGTTGGAGCTGGTCAGGTAACCGAAATTATCGATGACTAATCGAATTTAAAAATTATATGGTTAAGAGGTGTATCCTGAATAAGAATTGGGATGACTTTCGACTGTTAGTTATGGATACGGGTGTAGCTCAATTGGTAGAGTAGTGGTCTCCAAAACCATTGGTTGTGGGTTCGATTCCTACCACCCGTGCAAAATGATAGAAAAATGGCAAAATTTAGTATTGTTAACTACCTGAAAGAAGTTAATAACGAATGGATGCATAAAGTGTCCTGGCCTACTTGGAGTGAGCTGCAGAATAGTGCAATTGTGGTATCCGTTGCTTCCCTTTTAATAGCCATTGTGGTCTATTTGATGGATGTCTCATTCTCAACAATTCTGGAGAGGTTTTACGGCCTTTTCTAATGCGTTGAAACGTACTGTTCGAATTAAATATATTTTTAACTTGTTAGTAACTAATCAGAACCTAACTGTAAGATGAACGAAGATTCCGGTAAAAAATGGTATGTTGTCAGAGCCATCAGTGGTAAAGAGAAAAAGGTAAAAGAACGCCTTGAAAGTGAAATTAAACGTCTCGCTATAGAGGATTATATTTCGCAGGTTCTCATCCCCACTGAGAAAGTGTACCAAATACGTAAGGGAAAAAAGATCAGCAAAGAGCGGAACTATTTTCCCGGATATGTTTTGGTAGAAGCTGAGCTTACCGGCGAAATTCCTCACATCATACGTAATATCCCCGATGTACTCGGTTTTTTGGGTACTCGTGGCAAAGCCGATCCCATTCGTCCTGGCGAAGTGAAGCGCAT
>BTTE01000045.1:0-24991 GCA_036244975.1 bacterium
GCTCACTGCTCACTATTCACTGTTATCTGTTAATTGCTCACTGCTCACTATTCACTGTTATCTGTTAATTGCTCACTGCTCACTATTCACTGTTATCTGTTAATTGCTCACTGCTCACTATTCACTGTTATCTGTTAATTGCTCACTGCTCACTGTTCACTGCTCATAAACTTTTACACCGACAACATTACCAAAACCATGAAACCCTTTGTGAATGGATATTTCAGCGAACTGGATGAAAGCTAACCTAACCATTAAGAATTTAAGAACCATGAAGCTTAATTCCCTATCATCACAGTAAAACCTAATGACTCTTAATGTCTTAATGGTTCAAAAAAACCGGAACTTGAAAAACGAGATCATCCTATACCAACCCGATAACATACAGGTAAAACTTGAAGTCAGGCTTGAAGGCGAAACTGTTTGGCTCACCCAGGCTCAAATGGTCGAATTATTTCAGTCATCAAAACAAAACATAAGCCTTCATATAAACAATATATTCCAAGAAGGAGAACTACAACCGGATTCAACTGTCAAGGAATACTTGACTGTTCAAAAAGAAGGAAACAGAAAAACATTAGCTAATTTCTAAAAAAACAATGAACAAAGCTGAAATTGTCATATATAAGGATTTATCCAATGCTGATTTCCAAATTGAGGTTAGGGTGGAAGAGGACATGGTATGGCTTAGTCGGCAACAATTGTCAGTTTTGTTTGATAGGGATGTGAAGACAATTGGTAAGCATATTGCCAATGCATTAAAGGAAGAATTAAGAGGTTTCTCAGTTGTCGCAAAATTTGCGACAACTGCTGCAGACGGAAAAACATATCAGGTTGAGCATTATAATCTTGATATGATTGTTTCCATAGGATATAGGGTCAAATCGGGCAGGGGTATTCAATTCCGAATCTGGGCAAATAAGGTTTTGAAAGAATACCTTTTAAATAGACATATTGTTGATCATCGTATTGGAAGAGTTGAGAATAAAATCAATCAATTAGAAAACAGGATAGATAATGTTGAATTTAAAATACAGGCTGGTTTACCCCCTCAAGAAGGCATTTTCTTTGACGGACAAATTTTCGACGCATGGCAGTTTGTCTCAGGACTGATCAAGGAAGCTGGTAAAAATATCATCTTCAATAGTCCGGTAACTTTTTCTAACAACCTGAAAATAAGCTTATTAACAAACAAGGCACAGAATAGTCAATTTACTTAATATCAGGGTGTTATGTTTCGTATTATAGTCGAGTTCAAAAACTTACCGGAGTATTGATCTTAATAGATAACTATATCGACGAAAACGTACTGATGCTACTTTCCAAAAGAAATCAGGGTGTGAGCGCAACCATTTTCACCGGTAAAATCTCCAAACAATTCGAAACTGACCTTAAAAAATACAATCAGCAGTACCCAGGCATTGAGCTGAAACATTTTACAAAATCCCACGACCGTTTTTTAATCATTGACCAAAAAGATATTTACCATATAGGAGCTTCATTAAAAGACTTAGGAAAAAAATGGTTTGCCTTTTCTAAAATAAACCTGGATGCAAGCGAAATGATAGAGAAGCTTAGGCAATGAACAACCGAACGAACTAATGAAACCAAGGCGCTGGCGTTGAAGGAGATTGCCACGGGCTCGTACCTCGCCCTCGCAAATTACTTCTCCGTAACTAACTACCGGAGCAATACCCGCAACGACTAAACAAAATACTGAAATACTATTCTGCGATCTCGCCTCAGGCGAGAGTGGCAGACTTGAAGTAAAACGCCTGACCTTACTTATGAAACAAAAGGCTCTGGCGTTGAAGGAAAAAGTAAACATAACGAAAACAAACTTTCAAACTTGAAACTTTTAAACTTTAAACCTGAAACATTAAACTTTAAACTTTAAACCAGCTTTTAATTTAATAACATTGTGAACATCCAACAAATCATAGTCCTTCTCGTGATCCTTTTCATGATAGTCTCTTTATATAAGAGCTATTTTGGATCGGGATTTACCTTTATCCTCGGTATAAGCGTACTGGGGATTACAGGCGTCCTGACCCCGAAAGAGATCATGAGCGGGTTTGCCAACGAACAATTGGCGGTGATCGTACTTTTGCTCCTGATTGGCGAAGTCATCCGGAAATCCACACTGATCGACAACATGTTCAACCGCTTCTTCAAGCGCACCTTTACCTATAAAAAGTTTTTGTTCAAACTGATTTTTCCGGTTTCAGCGCTGTCGGCGCTCATCAACAACACGCCGCTGGTAGCCATTATGATGCCTTACGTGCACAACTGGGGAAAAAGAAATAACATTTCTCCTTCCAAACTCCTCATACCGCTTTCCTATGCCGCCATTTTCGGTGGTACGGCCACCCTGATCGGAACATCCACCAACCTCGTGGTCAACGGCATGGTGGCAGAACAAAATGTTTTCCCCTACTTTAAATCCTTGAATATTTTCGATTTCACCCCTGTAGGTTTGACGATGATCGTTTTGGGCGGACTGTTCCTCGTGTTGTTTTCCAATAAATTACTCCCCGACAAACAAGACATTGCCGAAGAAGTAGCCCTGCGTTCCAGGGAGTATATTGTTGAAGTAAAGGTGGGACAAGGCTCCAGTTACCATAACAAAACCATTGAGCAGGCTAAACTCAGAAACCTGAAAGGACTGTTCCTCGTGGAAATCATCCGGGGGGAAGAAAAAATCAGTCCCGTTACGCCTCAAACCACAGTGAAAATCGGCGATTTACTGGTCTTTGCCGGAAATACAAGCACCATTGCCGATATGGTACAGGGGAACAACAGCATGCTACAACCGGCACATCTCGGCATATTCAGCAAAAGGACCAAAACGGAACTACTGGAAATTGCCATAGCGCCCAATTCAAGCCTGGTTTCCAAAACGGTGCGCGAAAGCAATTTCCGCGCCCGCTTCGATGCCGCCATTTTGGCCATCCACCGCAACGGCGAAAAGATCAGCGGGAAAATAGGAAATGTAAAATTAATTGCCGGTGACCTGCTGTTGTTGATTACAGGAGAAGATTTTGAACAACGGACTCAGGACAACAAAGAATTTTACATTATTAACAAGGTGCGGAAAATTGATAAAATGCCCGCCGGCGAAAGTGTGCTGATCATTGGGGGGCTTATTGTTTCCGTATTGTTGTCTTCATTCAAAATAGTGCCACTGTTTACCTCGCTCCTGGTGTTTGTCATCATCCTTCTGTTGACGAAAATAGCCTCTCCCAAAGAGCTGTACAAAGGCATTAACTATAACCTTATTTTGATTATCGCCCTGTCCATAGCCCTGGGAGAAGCCATGATCAAAACCTCCATTGCTTCCGGTATGTCGCGGTTCATTCTGGACATGCTTCAACCTTACGGGGTTATCGTTTTGCTGACGGGACTCTTTTTGCTGACCAACCTGTTGGCGGCCATCATCACAAACATTGGGGCAGCAGCTATCGTTTTTCCCATAGCCATCAGCCTGGCAAGCCAACTGGCATTGAACCCAAAACCCTTTGTGTTGCTGGTGGCTTTCGCTGCGGCGGGAAGTTTTATCACCCCTATCGGGTATCAGACAAATCTTATGGTTTATGGCCCCGGCGGGTACAGCTTCCGTGACTTTTTCCGGATCGGACTCCCCGTTACCCTGCTGTTTATGGTCATAACTGTGGTAGGACTTACATTGCAGTTCGGATTGAAAATAAATTAAATATTTGACAGCGTTTATTTTGGTATTCCATCGAAAGGTTCTTTCAATAGAAAACAAGAAAAAAACAAAATGAAAGCATGGACCTATATGACTGCCAACAGACCAAACGGTGTAATTTATACGGGTGTGACAAGTGAACTGAAATATCGCATACAAAGTCACAAAACCAAAAAGTATAAAAAATCTTTCTCCGCTCGTTACAATGTTGATAAATTGGTTTGGTTTGAAGAATTTGATAGCATTATTGCTGCGCGGGCAAGAGAAAAACAACTTTACCCCGTGAAATGATGGCAAATTATTTTGAGGATTTTTATTGGGTTTATGTGTTGGAAAGCTTGAAAAATGGTAATAAATACACAGGTTACACTAAAAATTTGCTATCGGTTGGCGGTATGGTTAGTTGCCGTTTTGGAATTTGATCGTTCATTTTTGTAATGCTTTTGATATTTAACCAAAGTTATTAACAATTATTGAACCGGCAATTAACGATACCGCTTGTTAGCACAAGTATTTTGTACAAAAATACAAATTGTTGATAAATTTAAAGAAGTAGTCGTTAATTTCGCGACATAAAGTGACTATATTTGACATGTCGTAACATAATCGGTAATTGATAAATATGAAGCTTAAAGCATGTAAATTACAGGAAGTAAGAGTCAAGAAATGATTAACTGTATCTGAGTTAGCAAAGAAAGCTAATATTTCAACTCATACAATAAATAGGATTGAAACATTAGAAGGGAATCCAAAAGTTGAAACATTAAATAAGGTGCTTAATGTTTGTTACTACTCAGCAGGTTTTGAATAACTATAAATAATTGTAGATCAACTGTTTAAATCCAATATCTGGATTGTGAACAGTACCCTGTTCATAAATTTTAGTTATCTGACAATCAGTTAGTTATGAATATTTGGTTCTATTTTTCATAAATTTTCAATTTATTAATTATTTGTAACAATCTGTACTTTAATTACATAACCCTGCTGAGTAGTAACTAATGTTTTCGATGAGTTGTCAGGAGATTCATTGACGTTTAGTGGTATATATGTTGTTTTATTTAAATAAGGAATATGTGTTTAAAGAAAGTTTTCATACTTTTGCACCCAATTAATTCGATTTTGATATGATAAAGTTTTATGCCATATCAATTTTAGGTTGTTTTATTTCATATGTAAGTATGATTATTGTACCTGCGGCAAAAAATGATAATGGTGGAAATAGTGTTGTTTTATCAAGATTGGAATCATGGCAAAGACTCCTTGGTTTTGATAAGCGGTTGATAATTTGGGATGTTTTTATTACAATTTTGATAGGAACTGTTTATACAATGATTGTTATTGAACCTATAAATATGAGACAGGCATTTCTAAGTAGTTTAACAGCTGAAAGTTTTGTATATCATTTTATTATTTCTGCAAGGCAAAATAATGGAGACAATTAATAATATTAATATCATGGCTTATAATAAAACTTCATTTCTTAAAGATTTTCTGATGCTTATTGGAATATTACCTATGAGAAGACCAGAAAAGATGAAACAACCGAAACAACAATTTGGTTATCAGGGGACTTATCTTAATTATTACAGTAGTGATGATTATAAAAGGATGGAAGATAACAAAAAAGAGTTATTTGGATTGATAAAATCGTGATTGAAGTATGGTCAAAGAAACATTTTCTAACTCAGGAGAAATTGTTCTTGAGACATTGAGGGAGTACATTCCACCCCTTTTTGAAGCAGCAAATTTTGCAGAAAAACAGGATAGAATTTTACCAATGCAGGTTTTCTATCAGATGAAAGACATTCTGTCGCATATTCGGGATATTGCCAAAGAGCCAAATGACCCCGAAGTATTGAATAAAAATCTGATTGAGATCAAGGAGCATTTCAGGAGAGGTATTATTGAAACTTATCAAGAGCATTTTGATTATCAGATGTCTCATTTGTTTCAAACTTATGGTAATTACAGAAAGCGACTTTTAAAATTTGAAATGCTTTTAGGATTGTTTAAAAAGAATAAGGTAATTCACTTGAGAATAAAAAAAATCATTTCTGAAGCTGAACAACTCTGGATTAATGCTAGAAATATTAAGACAAATGATGTTGGTTCTGAGAATTTTAATAACTCAATAAAAATGCTAAAAAAAGCAAGTGAAATTACAGAGACAATAGAAGAAGACATCAATTTAATATTTAATAATTTTTATAAAAGAGCTACATATTTTACGTTTATAACTGTTGCATTCATTTCTATAATAATATTACTCTTTCTTTAATATTTGTGCTATCAAGATTTGAGGCACATCAGAAAGGAAAGGTACACTCAACTAAACACAGACGACCGTTTAAGCTTATTTATTTTGAAGGTTGTTTAAATCAACAGGATGCTTTGAAACGTGAGAAGTATCTTAAAACACATTATGGGAAAATGTATCTGGGGAATCGCCTCAAGTCTTATTTCACAGGGTAAAGCTGGTTCCCGGGCAAAAAAAGTTAAACTAATTGAAGCAATGAATCCGGAGTGGAAAGACTTGTATGAAACTCTATGACAGGTAAAAAATGGTTCCTTTTCTTAAGGTATGTTGAAATACGGGGAGATTGCTTCACTCCGCTTGGGCGGAGCTCGCAAACTCTGGTTCCAAATATTGAATTTACGAAAAGGCCACTGCTTCGATAGCTTCTTGTATAAAGGCACGACTTTGCGATCTCGCCTTTAGCGAGAGAAGCAAACTCTTAGTACAAAACGTAAAAATGAAAGGATGATGCTTCTCCAAACCATTATAACCGCCTCCATACAATCCGGCAAAGAAATCCTAAAGGTTTACAAAACCGATTTCAACGTAGAATACAAATCCGATGAGTCGCCGCTGACGCTTGCAGATAAAAATGCCCATGAAGTGATTATCTCTTTTCTGCGGAAAACTGATATTCCTGTATTAAGTGAAGAAGGAAGGGATATTCCGTATAAAGAAAGAAAACACTGGAATAAACTCTGGATTGTCGACCCGCTGGATGGAACGAAAGAATTTGTAAAACGAAACGATGAGTTTACCGTGAACATTGCCCTGGTCGAAAACGGAGAACCGGTGATGGGAGTTGTCTATGCCCCTGTTCTTGATGAATTATACACCGGTAAAAAAGGATTGGGGTCTTTTAAGGCAGAAAAGGCATCCGAAATGCAAGACATAATGGAAATTTTCACGGATAAGAACCGGTTGCCTTTGCCTGCTTTTGAAAAGAAGGGTTATTTCGGTATCGTTGCCAGCCGTTCCCACCTAAACGAAGAAACGACACAATTCATTAACGAAATAAAAAAAGATCACGACAAGGTTAAAATTGTATCCAAAGGCAGTTCCTTAAAACTCTGTATGGTAGCCGAAGGCGCGGCCGACATTTATCCCCGCTTCGCCCCCACCATGGAGTGGGACACCGCTGCCGGTGATGCGGTAGTCAGGGCCGCCGGAGGAAAAGTGTTGATTGCCAAAACGGAGAACAAATTAAAATATAATAAAGAAAACTTATTGAATCCATGGTTTGTTGTGAAAAGGTAGTTTGTTCAAAGGTTCAAAGGGCTTAGGTTGCAAAGCTAAAAGCTCAATAGAAGTACGACTCTGCGATTCAGTGAGGCCCGACTTTCAGAAGTGTAGCGCACTGAAAGACGCTGGCCAAACTAATCCCGAAATAAATCGGGAGGAGCAACGCGACGAAGCAGACTCCCCTAGAATGGGAAAGGAACTTTCTATTATAGTTTCCGCCCTGGCGTATAGAAGATGGCTTCGCCCTCTTAAGGCGGGCTCGCCAAATAGAACCTTGTTCTGAAGTTCCCAAGGAATCAAATGCTAACTTAAAAAAGAAGTACGACTCTGCGAGGGAGGAACGACCGACGCAGACTCCCCTTGAATGAAAACAAATATAAAGCAAATGACCCAAAACGAAAACAACATTCATACAGTATTTGATAAAATAAAAGATAGAAAAGACAAAGAAATCTTCCTGAAACAACGCGCCAAAGTAATCTGGTTTACCGGACTTTCTGCTTCCGGAAAAACAACTCTCGCCAGCCTGCTTGAAGAGAAACTCTTTGAATTCAACTATTTTAGCCAAATACTCGACGGGGACAATGTTAGGTCGGGAATAAATAAGAATCTGGGGTTTACAGATGAAGACCGTATTGAAAATATCCGGCGGATTGCTGAGACTTCTAAGCTTTTTATGAATTGTGGAATTATTTTAATTTGTGCTTTCATTAGTCCTACAAACAAAATGCGTCAAATGGCCAGGGAGATAATTGGTGCAGATGATTTTCTTGAGATTTTCGTAGATACTCCGTTGGAAGTTTGTGAACAGCGCGATCCAAAAGGCTTATATAAAAAAGCCAGAACAGGGGAAATAAAAAATTTTACGGGTATTTCCGCTCCTTTCGAAGCACCTAAAAACCCATTTATAAGCGTTGATAATGCCAATACTAATCTTGATGAAACGGTAAAACAAATGCTAATCAGAATTTTACCTGAAATTCAATTCAATCCACTAAGTGTATTATAAAATCTTATGAAATGAACTTTATTATCATTGAATTAAATATCACAATATTTTATATTTTCAGGATCCTAATTATTCCAGCAATTTCATAAATTATAATGCAAATGGAATCTGGAAAAAATATTAAGCCGACTTCTGTTTTTATTTTTGGACTGCCAAGGAGTGGTACTACACTACTGCAAAGAATACTTATGGCAAATCCGGAGATAGCAAGTGCTTCAGAGCCCTGGATACTTTTGCCTTTTCTTTATGCGAGAAAACAAACAGGTATTTTAGCAGAATATTCTCATAACGTTGCCTATTTGGCAATAAATGATTTTATAAATAATTTGCCAAATAAAGAAGTTGATTATTATAAAGAACTGGAGGGTTTTGTTTCCTCTCTTTATGCAAAATATTGTATTAATAATGAAAAGTATTTCCTCGATAAAACACCACCGTATTTGTATATTATCCCCGAAATCATTAAAACATTTCCCAATGCAAAATTTATATTTCTTTTTAGAAATCCGGTACAGATACTTAGTTCTGTGATGAATACATGGGGTAATGGTGGCTTTGATACGCTGTATAGGTGGATTGACAATCTGTTTTCAGGGCCGAAATTATTAGCGGAAGGCTTTTTAATGAGTAGCGGAAAATCGATTGGTATCAGATATGAGGATTTAATTAGAGAACCCGATAAAACAGTTAAAAAGCTATGTGATTATCTTCAGCTAAAGTTTAATAAAAGCATGTTATCAGATTTTAATAATCAAGAATTAAAAGGATTTGTCGATCCGACAGGAATTAAAAATTATAACAAAATTGATAACAGTCCGCTGGATAAGTGGAAGAAGACCTTTAATTCACGATGCAGAAAAAGATTTGTAATAAATTATATATACTCTATTGACGAAGCAACCTTGAGAACTTTAGGGTATAATAAAAAGGAGCTTAAAAAAGAATTATTAGATATTAAGGCTAAGAGGTTTTGTGCCATAAAAGATATAGTATCATTAATTAAAGTCAAGTTAATTTTACGGTTTAAATTAAATATTTTTTTTAGTAAAAAGTATAGTGAATGGGCAAAAGGTAAATATTTATCGTAATTCCTGTTATGCGGTTCTTTAACACTAACACACCAACTTTCCCAATTTTTTTATAGGCGAAAGAAAATATCTTGAAATATTAATTGATAAACAAAATGACAAAAAAAGAAACATTTTTAGAAAAAATAAAAAACAATACCGAGATAGTCGGTATCATAGGCCTGGGTTACGTAGGCCTGCCGCTGGCTGTAAACTTTGCCGAAGCAGGTATTAAAGTCGTGGGTTTTGAGAAAAGCAAACAAAGAGCAGACCTTGTAAACAGCGGAAAAAACTACATCGGTGATATCCGTGATGCGGTATTGCGCGAAGTGGTGGACAAGGTAACCCTGGAAGCCACTACCGACTTCACCCGCATGAAAGAATGCGATGCGCTGATTATCTGCGTTCCCACGCCGCTGGACAAGTTCCGTAAACCCGACATGAGCTACATCGAAAGCGCCTGTATTGAGATAGGTCAAAACATGAAAGCCGGTACTTTTATCAGCCTGGAGAGCACAACCTATCCTACTACCACCGAAAATTTCATGCTCCCGATCATTGAAAAAGAAAGCGGACTGAAACACGGAGCGGATTTCTGGCTGGCCTACTCCCCCGAGCGTGTGGACCCGGGTAACAAAAACTTTCACACCCGTAACACGCCCAAAGTGATGGGTGCGCTCACCGAAGACGGACTGGAAATCGGCGAAGCCCTTTACACCAAAGCCATCAACACCATTCACAAAGTAAGTTCTCCCCGCGTGGCCGAAATGGTGAAGATTTTGGAAAATACTTACCGTCTGGTGAATATCAGCCTTATCAACGAGCTGGCCCTGCTGGCCGGGAAAATGGATATCAATATCTGGGAGGTTATCGAAGCGGCCAAAACCAAACCTTTTGGCTTTCAGGCCTTCTATCCCGGCCCCGGTATCGGCGGGCACTGTATTCCGCTGGACCCCTTTTATCTGGAACACATCGCCAAACAATACGATTTCGACCTGAGTATGATTCATACCGCCGGTCATATCAACATGCGCATGCCGCACTACATGTATATTAAAATTGCCACCACCCTCAACCGTCACAAAAAAGCGGTCAACGGGAGCAGCATCCTGTTCCTCGGCGTAGCCTACAAGCCCAACATTGATGATGCCCGCGAATCCCCGGCATTGGAAATCATGGACATCACGGCACACAAAGGCGGAGAAGTTTCTTATCACGATCCCTATATCCCTCAGGTAAAAACCAACGAAGGCCGCCTGTTCAGCTCCATCGATATTTCTGTGGATACACTGGCACAAGCCGATGTCGTTGTTCTTACGACCAACCACAAGGACTTTGATGTGGATTTTATACAAAAGCACGCAAAATTAATTGTGGATTTGAGGAATATGGTGAAAGAAGCAGGTGATAAAATAGTGAAGTTGTAGTTGTTCCGGGTGGACAGGAAGAACCATGAAGCCCTTTAAAAAATCATCGGATTAAACAGATTAAGCGGATGCTTTGCCGCTATGCGACAAATAAAAATCCTTTAAATCCGATGATAACAGGCTTATGAACTTGATTCTTGCCAAATTCAACCCGAAACCGAAGAGTTTGACTAATGTGTCATTTAAAAGGCTAAGCTTTAAGAATTAAAACAATGATGAAATTTATCGAAACTTCGTTTCAGAATCTCTGGGTCATTGAACCGGAAATAAAAAACGATGACAGAGGTTTCCTCACCAGATTATATTGTAAAGAGGAATTTTCATCCATAAACTTCAACAAGGAATTTGTTCAGGAAAATTTAACGTTAACCAAAACCAAAGGTACATTCAGGGGTTTTCATTATCAGCAGCAGCCCTATGCTGAGACAAAACTTATTCGTTGTATTCGCGGTGAGGTTATGGACATTGTTATTGACCTGCGGCAAAATTCACCCACTTTCCTGAAAAGTTTTTCAATAAAATTAGAAGCGGAAAAATTGAACATGATACTCATCCCCGAAGGGTTTGCCCATGGATTCCAAACACTTACCGATAATTGTTTGATGCTGTATCTGCACACCAATTATTACAACGCGCGTTATGAGCGCGGAATAAACTACGACGATCCTCAGATTAAATGTTCTTTGCCCCTTCCGGTAACCAATATTTCCGAAAAAGATAAAAACCAACCCTTTATTAAATCTTAAAAAGAAAGGACCCTATTATGAAATGCAGATTTTGTTCAACCGAATTGAAACATGAGTTTATTGATTTAGCCATGAGCCCGCCTTCAAATTCCTACCTGTCAAAAGAGGATTTGAATAAAAAAGAAACTTATTTTCCATTGAAATTATGGATTTGTGAAAATTGTTTTCTGGTGCAGATTGATGAGTATAAGGCTGCAACAGAAATTTTTAATGATGAATACGCCTATTTTTCATCCTATTCATCCACATTGTTAAAGCACTCCAAAAACTATGTGGATATGATTATTCCTCGTCTATCTCTTGACGAAAAGTCTAAAGTAGTTGAAATAGCCTCTAATGATGGCTACTTATTACAGTATTTCAAGGAGAAAAACATACCATGCCTGGGCGTTGATCCAACAGCTGATACAGCGCAGGTAGCTGCCGGCAAAGGTATTGAAACCCTGGTTCAGTATTTTACAGCAGACCTGGCTGAAAAAATAGTTAAAGAAAGAGGAAAAGCTGACCTGATTATCGGGAACAACGTATTCCCCCATGTACCCGCTATAAATGACTTTGTTGCCGGCCTTAAAAATTTGCTTAATGAAAGAGGAACGATAACCCTCGAATTTACCCACCTTTTAAAACTGATAGAAGACAACCGTTTCGATACGGTGTACCATGAACATTTTTGGTATTTTTCGTTATTTGCTTTACAGTTTGTCTTTGAAAAGCATGATTTGAAAATCTATGATGTTGATGAACTTTCAACACAGGGTGGTTCCCTCAGAATTTATGTTTGTCACAAAGATGATGATACAAAAACCATTAGTGATAATCTGAAACGGGTGATACAAGAGGAACTGGAGAAGGGGATGAACAACATGGATTATTATGACTCCTTCCAGTCCAGAATTTTTAACAGTAAACTGTCCATATTAGCCAAACTGATTGAACAGGTTAAAAATGGAAGCAAAATTGCCGCTTATGGTGCTGCTGCCAAGGGAAATACACTGTTGAATTATTGTGGAATAAAAAATGACTTTATCGATTATGTGGTAGATATTTCACCCTATAAACAGGGTAAATTCTTACCGGGAAGCCACATTCCTATTGTTAATGAGGATTATTTAAAGGCAAATAAACCGGATTATGTTATCATTTTACCCTGGAACCTGAAAGATGAAATCGTGCAACAATTAAGCTATATCAGGGAATGGAACGGGAAATTTGTGATTGCCCTTCCAGAGCTGGAAGTGTTTTAAGAGAACTTCTGATAACTCCTTTTAGGTTAAATATCCAACAGATTATGAAACCGGATTTTAATAAAGCAGAAACTGGCAATAAAATCTACAACATGATAGAGCGGCTGTACCCGATATGCAGAAGCATTACCGGTGATGGCGTCCGCGAAACTCTAGCTCTGGTTTCAGAAATCATCCCGCTTACCGTTCATGAAGTGACCAGCGGTACCAAAGTTTTGGATTGGGAAATACCGCCCGAATGGAATATCCGGGATGCCTGGATAAAAAATGACAAAGGAGAAAAAATTGTTGATTTTAAAGTTTCCAACCTTCACGTATTAAATTATAGTATCCCCGTTGACAAAAAAGTAACCTTATCAGAACTGAAAAAGCATCTTTATACCCTTTCCGACCACCCTGACTGGATTCCCTACCGGACTTCCTATTACAACAGAACCTGGGGATTTTGTATGGAACACAACAAATATGAGAAACTTGAAGAAGGAACTTATCATGTTAAGGTCGATGCCACACTTGAGCCTGGCTCATTAACTTATGGCGAGTTTTTTATTCAGGGCAAAACCAATGAGGAAATTTTAATTTCAACACATGTATGTCATCCGTCACTTTGTAATGATAATTTGTCGGGAATTACCGTTGCAGCCTATGCGGCTCAACAACTGATGGCAATGGACCCGTATTATTCCTACCGGTTTTTGTTTATCCCGGGAACCATCGGCTCCATTACCTGGCTCAGCCAAAATGAAGACAGGGTAAAAAATATAAAGCATGGACTGGTGCTTACCCTGCTGGGGGATACTTCTGCCTTTCACTATAAAAAATCACGAAGAGAAAATGCGGAAATAGACCGTGTTGTTACCCATGTTTTGAAACATCGCCATAGCAAGTATGAAGTGATTGATTTTTACCCTTACGGCTATGATGAAAGACAGTTCTGCTCCCCGGGATTCAATCTGCCCGTGGGCCGGCTGACGCGCAAACCCCACGGCGAGTTTCCCGAATATCACACTTCGGCAGATAATCTCGGCTTTGTTAAAAAAGATAAACTGGTTGAATCGCTTGATTTGTTGTTTGCCATATTCAACGTGATTGAAAATGATAAAACTTATGTAAACCTAAAACCTAAAGGGGAACCACAACTAGGTAAACGGGGTTTATATAAGAAGACAGGGGGACAGAGCACGTCTAAAGATTACCAGATGGCGCTACTCTGGGTACTCAACCTGTCGGATGGTACAAACACGTTGTTAGACATAGCGGAGCGTTCGGATTTACCGTTCGGCCTGGTTCTTGAAGCCACAAGAGCACTCTTACAGACGGATCTGCTCACGGAAAAAACAGTCATCTAATTACACTATTTTGCACGAATAACCCATTTACAACATTTAAAATAAAAACTCATGAAAGTAGTACTGTTAGCCGGAGGGCTTGGAACCCGCTTAAGCGAAGAAACCACTATTAAGCCAAAACCCATGGTCGAAATAGGAGGAAAACCTGTTTTATGGCATATTATGAAAATCTATTCCTCTTATGGATTTAACGATTTTATCATTTGTCTCGGATACAAAGGATACATGATCAGAGAATATTTCTATAACTACTTCCTGCACCAGGCAGACATAACCATTGACCTGGCAGACAACAAAGTTGAAATTCACAACCACTTCTCAGAACCCTGGAAAGTAACTTTAGTTAACACCGGAAAAGGCAGCGGAACCGGTGGCCGCTTGTTGTATGTGAAAGATTACATTGGTAAAGAAACCTTTATGATGACTTATGGCGATGGCGTGGCGGATATTAATATAAAAAATCTGGTTTCTTTTCATAAGAAAAAGAAACAATTGGCCACCTTATCGGCTGTACAGCCCAGCGGGCGGTTCGGCGGACTGAAAATTGACGAAGAAAATAATATTACTTTATTTGAAGAAAAGCCGCAGGGAGACGGGAAATGGATAAGTGGCGGTTTTTTTGTGCTGGAACCGGAAGTGTTCGATTTTATAAAAAACAAAAAGGAAATGCTCGAACAAGCACCTCTTGAAAATATTGCCCGTGCCGGTCAGCTCAACGCATACCACCATTCCGGCTTCTGGATGGCCATGGACAAACTAAGTGATAAGGTGGCATTAGAAAAAATGTGGAATAGTGGTAAGGCTGCCTGGAATATTTGGGATTAGCACCGAAAATTATAAAACTGAAAATATGAAAAAGATTATTGTTACCGGACATAACGGGTTTATCGGACCTCACCTCGTCAGACTGTTAAAAGAAGCAGGCCACTATGTAATAGGAATTGACACCAATTTTTTTGATGACGAATGTAAATTCTCCGATGGCCAAAAACCCGATCGTGAAATTGCTAAAGATGTTAGAAATATTGCAAAAATGGTGGGTGAAGTAGTGCCTGATTGTAAGGTTGTTATTACCGGAGAGCATGGCAGCGACTCCAGATCATACCGTGTGGACTTTACCAAAATTGCCCGCGAACTTCCCGCTTTCAAACCAAAATGGACGTTGAAACCGGCCATAGAGGATATTTACCGCCAATACAAAGCCTTCGGAATGGATGATGAAAGGTTCAACGGACGCTATTTTTCAAGGCTTAAGCAGTTAGAGTACCTGATTAACAAGGGAGCTGTTGATGAAAAACTCTACTGAAAAAAGTAATGGATTTCTAAATTTTTACTACTTAATGGTAAGTTCATAGCTGCAAAAAGAACCTGAGCAGTTTGTTCTGTGATTTTCTGAAGAAAGCTATATTAACGAGCAGATTAAACAACTTAATATGATTGCAATATTAGGAGGAGGAGTATCCGGAATTTCGGCAGGATATCATCTTGGATTAAGGGGGATAGAAAATACCGTTTTTGAAAAAAAACCTTCATGGGGAGGGCTCTGTGATAATTTTACCGTTGATAAAAAATACAGATTTGACTATTTTGTTCATCTTTCTTTTGGGGATGATGAATATCTAAATAAAGTTTTTTCTAAAAGTACGGATTACAACATACATAAACCAATTGGGTACAATTTCTATCATGGATATTGGATAAAGCATCCTGCACAAAATAATCTGGCATCACTTCCTGCAGAGGTAAAAACAAAAATTATTTTAGACTTCATAAACAGACCAGACATAACAGACCCTAAAAACTATAACGAATGGTTACTTGCTCAATTCGGAGATTTCTTTGCCAAAAACCTTCCTGGTGCTTACACAAGAAAATATTGGACTATTCCTGCAAACCAAATGACTACTGACTGGCTTGGCCCCAGATTTAGTTTACCTCCACTTGAAAAATTGTTAAAAGGAGCATTCGAAGAACAACAGGAAAATTATTACTATATTAAAGAAATGCGTTATCCAAGGAAAGGAGGCTTTAAAGCTTTTCTTCAAAAAATGGCAGCCAAAACAAACATTCACACCAATAAAGAGGTGGTTCTGATTGACCTCAAATCAAAACGCATTGATTTCTCAGATCACAGCTCTGTATACTACGAGCAATTGGTGTCCTCTCTGCCTCTACCAGAATTGATAAAAAGAATTAAGGATGTTCCTTCTGCTGTATTGGAAGCGAGTAAAAAATTACTCAATACTTCCGGGCAATTGGTTTCCTTGGGTTTTAATCGTCCCGATATTCCTAAAAATCTTTGGTTTTATATTTATGATGAAGATATTTTACCTGCACGCGCCTATTCTCCTTCATTGGAGGCCCTTGATAATGCTCCTGCCGATAAGAGTTCTTTGCAATTTGAGACGTATTTCTCAAAAAAGAAAAGGGCCAAATTAAAAGGCGGAGCTTTAATTGAGCATATTGTGGAGAAAGGAGTAAAAATGGGACTATTTTCTAATAAAGACATAGAAGTTTCTGATTACAGAGAAGTAAAATATGCTAATGTAGTTTTTGACTTTAACCGAAAAAAAAATGTGGCTATTATTCATGAATATTTTGATGAAAAAAAAATTTCCTATATTGGTCGTTTTGGAGAGTGGGCTTACCTTTGGAGCAACCATTGTATATTAAGCGGGAAAAGAGTTGCAGAAAAATTAATAATAGACCAATAGTTTCCTAAATAAATGAACTACCCTGAGTCAGAGTTTCGAATGAGTTCATTTGTCCAAAATTCTCATTAATGTAATATATAACCTTTAGATTATTCTGTTGGATAAAGTTGCCATAATGGTAATAAGCCCACATGCACTAGCATTCGAAACTTTTTTCAAAAAAACTAAAATATTCCCAGAATCTCAGTGCAATCGTTAAGATAACGTAAAATACGGGTTGTCAAGGACTTTTTAATATGACGTCTTTTGGATACTAGTGGCATCGCATAAAAGATGCATGATATAACATTTTGAAATAAGTAACCCTTGATATGAGTAAGGAGAATCCTGTTTTCTCCTTTTCTGGATAAGCTGCAAAAGGAATTCTTTAGGTGATAAGATTCTTAGTTGGTTGTTCTAAGCAGGAAGTATTGTGCAATTTTTCTTTACTTTGTTTATAAGTAGCACTTACATTAAGGCTTGTCTTTCAAAGATCATTCTGTGTATCTTTAAATTTCATATAGTCGTCACATAATTTAGGCTTGTTCCTATGCCCTAATAATCGGCAGGCTAAATCTTTTTTATCAACAATTAAATTTAAACCCATGAAAGTAGTACTCTTAGCCGGAGGTTTTGGTACGCGTCTGAGCGAGAAAACTTCCATCAAGCCCAAATCGGTGGCAAGCCTATCCTTTGGCATATTATGAAAATTTACTCCTCCTTCGGATTCAACGAATTTATCATTTGTCTTGGATACAAAGGCTATGTGATTAAAGAATATTTTGCCAATTATTTTCTTCATATGGCCGACGTAACTTTCGATGTTGCGCATAACCAGATGGAAATTCATAGTAACAATGCCGAACCTTTTAAGGTTACTCTGGTGGAGACGGGTTTGCATACCATGACCGGTGGAAGGCTGTTACGGGTAAAAGATTACCTTTCTTCCGGGACCTTTATGATGACCTATGGTGATGGAGTTACCAATGTAAATGTAATCGAATTATTGCGTTTTCACAAACAAAAAAAACAGGTCGCTACCTTAACCGCAGTTCAGCCCACCGGAAGGTTCGGCGCCTTAAAAATTGACCAGGATCACAATATTACTCGTTTTCGTGAAAAACCGGAAGGGGACGGTGCCTGGATTAACGGTGGTTTTTTGTGCTCGAACCTGAGATATTTGACTATCTTGAAGATGATGCCACCGTATTTGAAAGAAAACCTTTGGAGAGTCTTGTTGCCAACGGCCAACTCAATGCCTATTATCACCACGGCTTCTGGATGGCCATGGATAAATTGAGCGATAAGGTGATATTAGAAAAAATGTGGAATAGAGATAATGTCCTATGGAAAATTTGGAAATAAAATCACTCCAGGCCTTCAATAATATTTATAAGAATAAAAAGGTGCTTGTTACCGGACATACCGGTTTCAAGGGATCTTGGTTATGCTTATTGCTTTATAAATTGGGCGCTGATGTGTATGGCTATGCATTGGAACCACCAACAAATCCCAGTTTATATAATGAAGCTAAAATCGCTGAACTTATTACTTCTTATATTGGTGATATACGCGATTATGATAACGTGCTTAAGGTAATGCAGGAGGTACAGCCCGAAATTGTTATTCACATGGCTGCACAATCTTTGGTGAGGAAGTCCTATAAAAATCCTATTGAAACATATAGCATTAATGTAATGGGAACAATACATTTGCTTGAAGCGTGCCGTTATGTAAAAAGTGTAAGAGCCGTGGTGAATGTAACCACTGATAAGTGTTATGAGAATAAAGAATGGCATTGGGGTTACCGCGAAAACGAACCTATGGGAGGATACGACCCCTATTCAAGTAGTAAGGGGTGTTCAGAACTAGCCACTTCTTCATTTCGACATTCTTTTTTTAACCCTTCAAAATATTCGAAACATGGGGTGGCAATTGCCACAGCACGAGCTGGAAATGTAATTGGCGGTGGTGATTGGGCCGAAGACCGTTTAATCCCTGACTTTATTCGTGCTATATCGCAAGGCAGAGAAGTGCAGATTCGTAGTCCTTTTGCTATTCGTCCATGGCAACATGTGCTCGAACCACTTTCGGGCTATTTATCTTTGGCGGCAAAACTTTTCATTAATGGTATCCAATATGCAGAAGCTTGGAATTTTGGTCATGAAGATAGTGATGCCGAGAATGTAGAATGGGTTATTGATACTCTTTGTAAGATATGGGGTAAGGGAGCCTCCTATAGTATTGATTCTAATTTACAACCACATGAAGCTAACTATCTCAAGCTGGATTGCTCCAAGGCCAAAACTGAGTTGGGATGGAAGCCAAAATGGAATATTCAAACAGCCCTGAATTCTATAGTTGAATGGACAAAGGCTTTTTTGGATGGAGAAGATGCACGGAACATAACCGAAAAACAAATAAATAGATACTTCATCCACTGAAAGTTACCAAAAAAGTGTTTTTTATTGGAATTTCATAATGGTTGTAGAGTAAGGTTTCTTTTTAAAATTGGTTAGCTAAAAATGATTCATTATCTCAATAAGTTTGTTTTTGACAGACCTGTTAATAATCTTAAACTTAATTTGCCCTAAATGCACAACGGGTTAATAATAGACCAATAGCCTCCTAAATAAATGAACTATCCCGAGGCAGAGCCACTTGAGATAGTTCATTTATGCAAAATTCTCATCCATGTATCGGCGTATATCCCTGTAGGATTTTCTATTGGACAAAATTACCATACCATAATGGAAAATAAAATGACATGCTTTAATTCATATCTTTGTCCTTGAGGCCTCCTGTGGTCTTTTATGCCATCAGGAAATATTATAGCTATGGATTTATCTATTTGTAATTTAGCTTATTACAAAGGAATAAACATTTCTTGATTTTTCTATTTTATTTTTGTGTTAGAATTAAACAGCCCTGTATAAACCATGAAGTGAGCGTATATGTAAACCAAATAGACCAAACAACCTATGAAAAACTCTTTAAAGGCTAAAAATAACACCAAAAGGTCTGAAGTACTCTCGTATGATTGCAAAATCAATGAGACTATCTTTTGATCAATGAAAACGCTGTTATCTATGAATACAAAAGTTATACTTGTCACCGGGGCCACTGATGGCATAGGCAGGCAAACCGCTTTAGAATTGGCCGGAATGGGACATAAAGTACTGGTACACGGTCGGAATAAAATCAAAAGTAAAGCCGCCGCTTCCTATATACGTGAATTGTCGAAAAATGAAAAAGTTGAAGCGGTATATGCTGATTTTACTGATTTTAAAGAGATAAAATCATTGGCCGGTACTGTAATGAAACAACATGAACGGTTGGATGTCCTGGTGAACAATGCCGGGGTATTCGAAAACGAAAAGGTGATTTTGCCCAACGGGCTGGAACGTACTTTTATGGTGAATCATATGGCCTCTTTTACACTGACACTGGAATTACTTGATTTGCTGAAAGCTACGCCGGGGGCTCGCATAGTAAATGTGAGCTCTACGGCCCAATCGGATAGCCTAGATTTTGGTAACCTGAACGGCGAAAAATATTATGATCCGTACAATGCGTATGCTGTTTCCAAATTGGAAAATGTGTTGTTTACTTATAAACTGGCAAGAAACTTAACAAGAAAAGAAAACGTTATGGTGAATTGCCTCCAACCCGGAACGATTAGCACCAAATTGCTTCATTCCGGCTGGGACAAACAAGGAGCAAGTTTACATCAGGGAGCACAAATGTGCATTTATGCAGCTGTTTCACCAAAAATGGAAAACAAAACCGGTCTTTTTTTAATAAATCGACATCCAGCAAAATCATCGGCAATTTCTTACCATAAAAAAGTACAGGATCAACTTTGGGAGATTAGTATGGAAATTAAAAACAGCTTGTGAACAGGATTAAAAAAAACGATTACATATTATAAAAGTCATAGAATATGAAATAAGTATAACAATACCCTTTAATAATCATGAAAACCCTTGCTAATAACAAAAACACACCTTCTGTTTCTGTAATCATCTCTTCATCGGATGGCTACAGGGATTGCTGGGATCCGTTTTTTAAACTATTCCAACTTTATTTTCCGGTAGAGCTGGCCTCGGAAATATTGCTCGTTACCAACGCTGAGGAATATTCTGACCCGGAATTAAATATCAGAACAATTACGACCAACAACAAAAACGAGAAGATCCTCCCATGGGGAAGAAGGATGAGCATTGCTTTAGAGCAGGCGAACAGTGATGTCGTAATGATTCTTTTTGAAGACCTTTTTCTCCGGTCCGCAGTGAATCGACAAAAGTTAAAAGAGCTGATTCACCTGATTTATCAACACCCTGAAATAGGCCATATTCGTTTGCGAACAGGGCCATGGCGAAAAGAAAAGTCAAAATTTAAAGACCTGGATTTGATTAAAAGATGGACAAAATATCGCGTGGTCATGTTTCCCGGTTTGTGGCGAAAAGAAGTACTGAAAAAGCATCTTGTTCTCTCGGAATTGCCCTGGGAACTGGAAATTCTCGGTACCTGGAGATCCGGTGCTTTAAACGATCTTTTTTACTCGGTGTCAAAAGATTATTTGATAAAACACGGTCAAATATATAATTGTACTCCAGCCGGTGGACTGATAAAAGGAAAATGGGATGAAAGAGCAGTGTCGGACTTATTTGAAAAACACCAGATTAATGTAGATTACAGTCTTCGCGGATTTTATACTCCTGCCGAGCGGAAAAAAGGCCGCAGGGAGTTACGGAGAAAAGTTTTATCTAATATCCCGGATATCCTCAACACCATCCTGTTTATCGGAGTGCATTTATTCTTTTTCCAAAAAAGAAAAAAGGAAAAGGATATTTGAAACCGGCGAAAAATACTATTTCGAAAAATTCATACAAAGGCATAACCCTGATGACCGTTCATGATTTTTTAATGAACTTCTGAATTAAACTACACCTACATTAGTTTATCCCTGAGCAGCCACAGGGGAGGCAAAAGGTAGCGGCTGCGTGAGGGTCTTGGGTAATGAAACGAAAACAATACCTCACAAGATTCTCACGGCGCTCTTACCCTCAGACGACCTAAAGCGCCTCAGAATTAAACTACCCATATAATCGTTTAACTCCGAGGAAACCGGGCGGGCTTGTGCGTAGGCCGACGTGGGAGGCTATATCCTTATAATCGTTCAACTCTGAGCCAATAGCGTTAGCCTGTGTGTCAGAATTGGCGTGAGAGTCTTGGACTAGAGAAAAATTAACCATCTTCCAGTGGAGGACACGTTAACAAATGAAGAACCATGAAGCTTAATGTTTTATCATCCGGACAAAACTAAATGTCCCTTCATGTCTTAATGGTTCAAAAAGAAAACCTAAATTTTAAACATTTGTAATGAACAAAATAACAAATACCAAAATCCTCGTAACCGGCGGCGCCGGCTTTATCGGCAGCAACCTCTGCGAAGCCTTGTTAAGCCAGGGAAATCAGGTGGTTTGCCTTGATAATTTTAGTACGGGTTTCAGAAAAAACATAGAACCCTTTCTGTCAAACGAAAAGTTCACTTTGATAGAAGGTGATATACGAAATTACGAAGACTGCCAAAGAGGGGTAAAAGGCTGCGACTATGTTTTTCATGAAGCTGCTTTGGGCTCTGTTCCCCGTTCCATGAAAGATCCCATGACTTCCACGGATGTAAATATTGGCGGTTTTGTAAAAATGCTCTTTGCAGCCAAAGAAGAAGGCGTAAAACGATTTGTTTATGCTGCCAGTTCCTCCACGTACGGCGACCACCCCGACCTGCCCAAAGTGGAAGATATTATAGGAAATCCGCTTTCACCTTATGCTATTACCAAATATGCAGACGAACTTTTTGCTAAAAACTTCTCCGATATCTATGGTATTGAAACGGTAGGTTTACGTTATTTTAATGTCTTCGGAAGACGGCAGGACCCTAAGGGGGCTTATGCTGCTGTAATACCCAAGTTTGTGATTTCTTTAATGAAACACAAAAAACCGGTTATCAACGGTGACGGTTCTTATAGCCGCGATTTTACCTATATTGATAATGTTATTCAGGCAAACCAATTAGCAGCCCTGACTCCTCCTGAAAAATTATACAACGAAAAAACCGGTAAGTCGCAGGTTTTTAATGTAGCGTATGCTGAGCGTACCAACCTTAATGAACTGGTTGAAATCTTAAAAGAATATCTCTCATATTTTGATCCTGAAGTAAAAAGCATTGAACCTGCTCATGGTTCAAACCGCGAAGGGGATATACCGCATTCGCTGGCAAGTATACAAAAAGCAAAAGACCTGATGGATTACGCTCCGCAGTACTCTGTGAAAAAAGGGTTGAAAGAAGCGGTGAAGTGGTATTGGGAAAACCTGAAGTAAGCTTTAGATCTCTGGCGTTGGAGGAAATTGGTTCGGTCGTTCCTTCCTCGCAAATTACTGCTCTGTAACTAACTGCCGGAGCAATGTATACAATGACAAAATAAAATACCGAAGTACCTATTCTGCGAGTCATGCCACAGCGTGACGTGGCAGACTCAAACAATGAAAGATAGAATCCACTAATGAAATACTGGACATACATGACTGCCAACAAACCCCACGGGGTTATCTATACCGGCCAGACCCATGAGTTAAAAGACCGAATACTAAAACACAAAACCAAGCATTATAAGAAGTCCTTCTCCGCCCGCTACAATGTGGACAAACTGGTGTGGTACAAAGAGTATGACAACATACTTGATGCAAGAGCAATGGAGAAAAAACTTAAAGCCGGATCCCGGGTAAAAAAGATAGCCTTGATTAAAGCCGTGAACCCGGAATGGAAGGATTTGTACGATGAAGTTTAGGGCTCTGGCGTTGGCTGAGATTGCTTCGGTCGGCTATCGCCTCCCTCGCAAATTACTGCTCCGCAACAAAGTTTTGGAGTAATACCTACAACGACCAAACAAAATGCCGGAGGACCTATTCTGCGAGGCACGCCACAGCGTGACGTGGCAGACTCAAATAATAACCCCTGAAATAAAATAAAACACCCATACCAATGAATAACAAAAACCTTGCAGTTATAGGCCTTGGTTACGTAGGCCTGCCGTTGGCTGTTGAATTTGGAAAGAAACGACCTGTTATCGGTTTCGACATTAACCGGAAAAGAATCGATGAACTCAACGCAGGACATGACCCCACTCTCGAAGTATCAGACGTGGACATGAAAGCTGTGCTGGCCACCACCCCACCCCGCCACCATACCAAAGGCCTTTACCTCACCGACAACCTTGATGAACTCAAAACCTGCAATATATACATTGTTGCTGTTCCCACGCCCACCGACAAACACAACCGCCCTGACCTTACACCGCTTATTAGAGCCTCTGAAACTGTTGGGAAAGTTCTTTCAAAAGGGGATACCGTCATCTATGAATCCACGGTGTATCCAGGTGCCACGGAAGAAGACTGTATTCCGGTAGTTGAAAAAGTTTCAAGGCTCAAATACAATAAAGATTTTTTTGCAGGATATTCTCCAGAACGGATAAATCCCGGTGACAAAGTACATACACTTACAACCATAAAAAAAGTAACCTCCGGTTCTACACCTGAAACAGGAAAAGAGGTGGATGCTTTGTACAATGAAATAATAAAAGCAGGGACGCATCTCGCCTCCTCAATAAAAGTTGCCGAAGCAGCCAAGGTAATTGAAAACTCACAACGCGATATTAACATTGCCTTTGTTAATGAGCTTTCAAAAATATTTAACTTAATGGGGATTGACACATTGGAAGTTCTGGAAGCCGCGGGCACCAAATGGAATTTCCTTCCTTTCCGTCCCGGTTTAGTGGGAGGACATTGCATTGGTATTGATCCTTATTATCTGGCTCAAAAAGCACAGGAGGTCGGCTACCACCCGGAGATTATTCTTGCCGGAAGAAGGCTGAACGATGGTATGGGCGCTTACGTAGCCAATGAAGTGATAAAACTGATGCTAAAATCCGGCCTGCCTGTAAAAAACAACAAAGCCCTTATGCTCGGTATCACATTTAAAGAAAATTGCCCTGATATCCGTAATACCCGTGCCATTGATATTTACCTAAGTACATGACAAAAATTCACAACAGAATTCAAGTTCATCTAAATCATTGGTGAATAGCACATTAGTGATATAGTCTAAACCCTGTTTAAAAAGGCTTTTAGCTCTTCTTCCATG
>BTTE01000046.1:0-24346 GCA_036244975.1 bacterium
TTGGGAATAATACGTAACTTTGCTCATATCGTATAAGTTTTTAATGTGAAATCCAAAATTATACGATATTATTATGAACCAGTTGAGCTACCTCCCTAAAGGGAGGTTTAGTTCAACAAAGTATAAAAATAATAGCCGAAATAGTTGTAAATTCAAGGGTTTTAGCCCGCTTCAACTTTGTCGTAAATTGAAAAATTTGAGTTCCGAAATCGGCTACTATTCTTATACAAACCGTTCAGTCCTTGGATATTTCCTTGCTTTTTGTCAAAATCTAAATTAACCAATGCCCATCCAATGCTGTTGGTTCCCAAATCCAATCCTAAATTTTTTTTCATAATGTATTGTGTTTAAAATATTTTCTTATATTTGTCGTACAAATCGAGCGATTCACAATAAGGATTATTCCGTTGTGAAAACATTTGGTATGCCTCTCCGCCATATAAGTGGGAGGCTTTTTTCGTTTTAAGAGTTGCTTCAAAAGGGCTTGTCTTTAAATCGATAGCAAATTACAAAAAATATTGGAATGTTGGAATGACAGATATTTAATACCTATGTTCAGTCTTAATCCTGTTTCCCCTACCCAAACAAATTATCCACCGCCATGGTGAAAAGCTCTTTTTTTGTCAGGCCGAAAGCTTCTGCCTGTTTGGGGATGATGCTGGCTTCGGTCATGCCGGGAATGGTGTTGAGTTCGAGAAAGTAAAGTTCTGTTTCGGTGAGGATGTAGTCGAAACGGACAAAACCTTTGCAGTCCATTTGCCTGTACAAAAATGAGGAAAGCGCTTTGATGTCGGTTTCTGCTTTCTGTGTGAGGTCGGCGGGGGTTATTTCGTGTGCTTTTCCGTGGGTATATTTGGCATCATAATCGAAGAAGTCATTTTGTGAGATAATTTCGGTAAGTGGGAAAACGAGTATCTCATTTCCTCTTTTTACCAACCCACAGGCAATTTCACGACCGACGATGGCCTCCTCAATGAGTATCCGGTTGTCTTCCCGAAAGGCCTTTTCAATGGCCTCATCAAATTCTTCCGGGGTGTTGACTTTGGAAATGCCCACACTGGAGCCGCTTCCCGAAGGTTTAACAAAAACCGGAAGCCCGAGTTGTTTTAATATTTCCGCTTTATCTGTTTTTTCTCCTTTTAAAAAGGAAAAAGAGGCGGCTGTTTTGATGCCAAACGACTGTATAAACCGGTTGCACAGAAATTTATTAAAACTCAATGCCGAAGTGTCAACGCCGCACGAAGTATAGGGGATTCCCAGCAAATCGAAATAGCCCTGTAGCTTGCCATCTTCGCCGGGTGTGCCGTGGATGGCATTGAAAACGGCATCAAACCGGATGGTTTTGCCCTCTTTTTTCAGGGTAAAATACGCTTTGTTAACCGGAACCTTTTCTCCATTGTCGGCGAGCTCATACCACTGTCCGTTTTCTATTACGACAAGAAAAAGGCGGTATCTTTTTCTGTCAATATGTTTGAGGGCCATCCTGCCACTGGCCATTGAAATTTCAAATTCGCCCGAATGGCCTCCGCAAACAATAGCTATGTTCCTCATGGATAATTGGTTTTAAGTTTTCTTACTCGGGCGGAATTTCTCTTTACTCCTCCCCAATATTTTTTACCTTTGTCGAATTCTGTACAATGAAACTGTTTACAGTTAAATGAGATTTTCGAGAGGAACAGATTGGCTTTAGTGGCGAAGCCCGGTTTTTATTTCATAGCCACAGCTATAAAATAAAAAAATAGCTGAAGTCCAATGAAGTCAGGATGTCCCTCGTAGTTTCTCAGTTTAATTTTAAACAACTTCAATAATAATTGTTGAACAAAGTTAATGTTTATAGTCGTTTTAAACGAGACTTTCGATTAAAAATTCAAACATGGGTTTTTTTTATTTTCTGGGACAAAAGAAATTTTATCTCCAAATTCTGATTTCCATTGTGTTAACGCTGGTAATTATCTGGGGGATTTTTGAGTTTCTAAATGTTTTTACCCGCCATGGGGAGGTTTATCTTGTTCCGGATTTTACCGGGCAGACGATACCTGATTTGAAGCAAAAGGATTACGATCAATATTTTGATTTAATAGTGATTGACTCGGTATATGATGTACGTCATGCTCCCGGTTCCGTTGTGATGCAGAATCCTTTGCCGGGTGCCAAGGTGAAAAAAGGGCGTCATGTTTACCTTACTATTGTGGCCAAAAAGCCGGAGATGGTAATAATGCCCGACCTGCGGAATCTGTCGTTACGGCAGGCATTGGTGTTACTTGAAGGCGAAGGGCTGAAAGTAAAAGCACTTCAATATGTGGATTATTTTGCCAAAAATGCCGTTGTGGATCAACTGTTGAACGGAGAACCTGTCGAAGTGGGAACGAAAATTCCTAAAGGAATGGCCATAGGTTTGGTGGTGGGCAAAGGGAACCATCCCGGGCCTGTCCCCATTCCGTTTATCATCGGTAAGAAGATAAAAGAGGCACATGAGGCTTTGCATTATGCTTCTTTGAATGTAGGTCATGAGTATTTCCTGGATGGCGATGATACGACTGCTGCGCGGGTATATAAAACCAACCCCGATTTCATAAGTCATTCAATTATGGATATGGGAAGCCCGGTAGATATCTGGTACCGTTCGGACAAAAACTTTGATTTTAAGGAATATATACGTCAAATGCTGGCTGACACCATGCCACAGGTGCAGGCTGACACCACACCTCAGAATTCGGCGCAGGTACAGCAACAACCTCCGACACCATGATAAAACGCCGGTTGATCATAGCGGTATTTGTGCTTATTGTCGTGCCGGCGTTGCATGCACAGGAAGTTTTAACCGGGCTCCCTGTCAACTACGTTGTGGAACGTCAGGCTCTGAAAATGAAAGAGAATGTGGGTTTCAAGTCCGCTGCTCAGCGGCAGGCGTCCCTGCTCACGCTTCCTTTTTTTGATGATTTCACTACTTCACGGGTGTTTCCCGACCATCGCCGTTGGGTTGAAAGGGCAACATTTATCAACAACAGTTTTAGCTATCTGCCACCCAACCAATGGGTAGCAACTTTTGATGCGCTCGACTCAACGGGAAATATTTATGGCTCAGCGCGTTCTGTGCCTTTTAAAGCAGACAGACTTACTTCGCAACCTTTGCGTCTTGACTCGGTTTTTGTCCCGACACCCGCAAAGCTTAGCCCTGCCGATTCGCTTTACCTGAGCTTTTATTATCAGCCGCAGGGGATGGGTGATGCGCCGGAGCCTGGTGATTCGCTGGTACTGGCTTTTCGTGAACTGACCGGCGATACGGTTTTCTCGCACATTGACTCGGTCTGGGTTTCGGTAAACAATTTTCTCAACAGTCCGCAGGATACATTACTTCCCGGGGATACGTTACAGGCAAAGGCGCCATGCGATACCAGTTTTTATCTTGTTAATTATAAAACGCTGGTATGGGGTGACAGCATCCGGTTTCCCTGCGATTCGGTTTCTATCCCCGGAACGGCCTGGCGTACGGTGTGGAAAGTGCCGGGAATGACTTTGAAAGCTTTCCAAAAAAAGTATGGAAAAGATTTTGTCGAGGTGATGGTGCCTATACGCGATTCGGCCTATTTTTATAAAGGCTTTCAATTTCGATTTTTTAATTACGCCAGCATTGCCAATAATATCAATCCCGGCTGGAAAAGCAATGTTGATGAGTGGAATTTGGATTATGTCTATTTGAATGCAGGCCGCTCGGCAGCAGATACTACCCACCGCGCCATTGGTTTTTCGGGTAGAAACCCGGTTTTCCTGAAACATTATACCCAAATGCCTTACCGGCAATATCGTTCGGACCCCACCAACTCGCTAACACCTGATTTTCACGTTTATATTGACAACCTTGATAAAATTAACCATAAAATTCATTATTACTATAAAGTAAGCCAGGTAAACGGTTCGTTTGCTTATGGTTATGATGGTGGGAATAGCACATTGCCTCCGTTTTATCAGTCTGGTTTTCAGAATTGTAACAGCGGTAGTGGGGCGGCACAGGCCTGCCCTCCCGTAAACAGCCTCTTTTCGCTTGATTACGACCGTGATACAACTTCATATCTTATCAGGCATTACATCAGCGACTCCTCGGTTTCACCACCGTTGGTGGATTCGATGGTTTACCGGCAGGGATTTTATAACGAATATGCTTACGACGATGGCGTTCCCGAAATGGGATACGCTCTTGAGCCTGCCGGAGCGGAACTGGCTTATCGTTTTAAAATAAATGTTGCAGATACGCTGCGTGCCCTCAGAATTTATTTTAATAAAATCAAAGATGCGCCTTCGCAGTTTTTTGACCTGCTGGTCTGGCGCGATAACAAGGGTAAGCCGGGTGAAATGATTTACCGGCAGAAAAACATCAGGGTACAGTGGGATAAAGGAATTTATCCGTTTTTTACTTATCGTCTGGATACGCCGGTTATGGTTTCCGGAACTTTTTATGTCGGCTATCAGCAACAAAACCAAAGTTTGAATGTCGGTTTTGATACGAACCACGATGCCGGCAACGATATCTTTTATTTTGCCGATAATCAGTGGTATAAAACCAACTTTACCGGAGCGTTGCTTATGCGTCCGGTTGTGGGACAGGACCTAATTATGGGAACCGGACAACTTTTCCCGAAAAGGGGGAAAGCATTTGATGTGTACCCCAATCCTGCTTATGGCCGAATCCGTTTTTCCGGTCTTGACCTCACCTCCGGCGCACCGGCGGAAGTAGTTGTTTACAATCTTTTAGGAACGATAGTAAGCCGGCAAACACTGCATCAAAACGAGATGAATATACGTTTTCTCAGTAACGGGATGTATTTGCTTCGTATCAAATCCGGAAACAGGATTTACCATGCTAAATTTATTGTAAAACATTAGGGATGAAAGAAAATGAGCCTTACCCCGTAACCGGGGATAGTCAGGAATTATATGAACATCACCGCATTGTTGTTGATCCGGGACAGGAGCCGTTGCGTGTTGATAAATTTTTGTTCAACCGCATTGTCAACGTTTCGCGAAACAAAATCCAGACGGCTGCCGGGGCCGGAAATATTCTGATAAATGACAAACCGGTGAAATCGAATTACAAAGTGCGGCCGGGAGATATTGTTTCGGTGGTTTTAACGCATCCGCCGCGTGATGTGGAAATTTTACCCGAAGATTTGCCGCTGGAGGTGGTTTATGAGGACAAAGATGTGATCGTGGTAAACAAAGCTGCCGGAATGGTGGTGCATCCCGCCCATGCCAATTATACCGGCACTCTGCTGAATGCGCTGGCGGGTTATTTTCAAAAATCGGGAGCGAAAGAGGTGGAGAACGGCTTTGGATATCTTGTGCATCGTATTGACAAGGATACCAGCGGATTATTGCTGGTGGCCAAAAACGAGCTGGCGCAGACTAAACTGGCCAAGCAGTTTTTCGACCACAGTGTCGAACGCATGTATCAGGCACTGGTTTGGGGCGATTTTGAAGAAAACGAAGGCACCATTGAAGGTAATGTCGGGCGTCATCCCAAAGACCGCCGCCAGATGACGGTTTTCCCGGATGGCTCGTACGGCAAACCGGCAATAACTCATTTTAAGGTGAAAGAACGGCTGGGTTACGTTACACTGGTAGAATGCAGGTTGGAAACAGGTCGGACCCATCAAATCAGGGCACATTTCCGGTATTTGAGACATCCTTTGTTTAGTGATGAGCGCTACGGAGGTAACCTGATTTTGAAAGGAACAACTTTTACAAAATACAAGCAGTTTGTACAAAATTGCTTTAAAATTCTGCCGCGTCAGGCGCTGCATGCCATGACGCTGGGCTTTGCCCACCCGGTTTCGGGAAAGACGCTCCGGTTTACCACACCGCTACCGGAAGACATGCAGACAGTTATCGGGAAATGGCGCGTTTATGCGTCTCAGCGCGAAGTGTAGAAAGACTTCTGTAATTACCGGTTTACCAGTGTTCCGATTTTTTCACCAGCCACTACTTTCCCAAGATTTCCCTTTTTGTTCATATCAAATACAAGAACGGGCAGGTTGTTTTCTTTACAAAGTGTAAAAGCGGTCATATCCATGATTTTCAGCTTCTTTTTGTAAGCTTCGTCAAAGGTGAGATGCTCATATTTTGAGGCCGTGGGGTCTTTTTCCGGGTCAGCGGTGTAAACGCCATCCACACGGGTACCTTTCAGCAAAACATCGGCATGAATTTCGGCTGCGCGCAGAACAGCAGCCGAGTCGGTAGTGAAAAACGGGTTGCCGGTTCCGCCCGCAATAATCACAATGTAGCCTTTTTCCAGATAATCAATGGCTTTTCTGCTGCTCACAGTCTCGGTAACAGGGTCAATGAACAATCCGGAAAGCAACCTGACTTTTTGTCCCTGCTTTTCCAACTCTCCCTGCAGTGCCAGGGAGTTGATAACGGTGGCCAGCATGCCCATGTAATCGCCCTGCACGCGGTCGAATCCTTCGGCAGCACCCTGCAGTCCGCGAAAAATATTTCCACCGCCAATCACGATGGCTGTTTGCACACCGAGGTTGACAACGGAGACAATGTCGTTGCAGTAGTCGGTTAATATTTTGGGGTCAATGCCGTATTGTTTGCTGCCCATGAGGGCTTCGCCACTTAACTTTAAGAGAATTCTGTTGTATTTCATAAGAAGTGATGTAATTCAAATATTTTATTGATAAGCAAAGATAGGGAATATCCGGCAATCCTGCTTTTTTCCCGGAAAAGGAGATAGATTTTTTAAATGTTTTTGATGAAACAGCGTCTGCGCTTGTGCTGGATAGGATCAAAATTTTTCCAGTTGGCAATAACATGGGTGTTGGTCTCAAAATTGCCGGTGGTCTCCACAATGTGCAGGCCGTCTCTCAACATTTGGTTTTGGATTTCCGAATACAAAACAACAGCAACACCTTCATGTTCATATTCAGGTTTTACGCCTCCCAAAAACAGATCGATGACCCGGGGGTTCTTAATGGCCCTTTTAATGTGATAAAAGCCAAGCGGAAACAACTTACCGTTAGCTTTTTGCATGGCTTTTGACAAAGAAGGAACGGCAAGAATAAAACCCACTATCTCATCGCCTTTTTTTACAAAATAAACATACCTGGGATTGATAATCTTAAAATACTTTTTTGTGTACAAGTCCACCATTTTCTCATCGAAAGAGACCACAAACGGCAGCGATGCGAAGGCCTCATTTACTATATCAAAAAGGGCTTGGGTGTATGGAAGAAGCTCCTTGGCTTTTTTAAACCTGACTACCTTGAAACCAAAACGTCTCTTCATTAGTTCGGCTCCGCGCGTTGCTTTATTGATGGCCTTTGGTCCGGCGTTTAATAGAAATTCAAGCCAGTCTATCTCTTTTTTAAAACCGTAATCTTCTATGTGTTTTTGATAATAAGGGTGATGATAAACCGAAGCTACCGAGGGGAGATAATTGAATCCTTCTATTAGCAATCCCTGATTGTCGAGGTTGGTAAATCCCAGCGGTCCATGAGCTGTTTTCATTCCTTTTTCTTTCAGCCACTTAACGGCCTCATCCATCAGTATGCGAAAGACTTCTTTGTCATCAAAAAATTCTATCCGGGAAAAACGCCCCAGTTTCTTTCCGACTTTTTCATTGTATTTGTGGTTGATGATGGCACCAATACGTCCCACGGGTTTCCCATCGCGGTAAGCTACCCAAAATTCTGCATCGCAAAAACGCAGGGCAGGATTGTGGCGAGGCTCGAAGCTTTTTAACTCATCGGATTTTATGGGTGGAACCCAAAAAGCATTGTCGTGATATATCTCAAAAGGCAACTTTACAAAATCTTGTTTCTGTTTTTTATTTCTGACGACTTGGAGCGTGATGGCCATATAGTTTTGATATTTTTTATTTAATGAGGTTATTAACGTTAAACAACTTCAATTTCTAATTTTTGTAAAACTAACGTAAAAAATTTACATGCTAAACCGGTAAGAGAATTTTACGAGAAAAATATTGGTTGTACGGGCTTTAAAAAGTTGCTCTAAATTACTACCAAAATTAAAGGTTCCATTATCTGAATAGCCGTTTTTTCCCTGTGACCACACCAAAAAGAAAGTAGAGCCGGGAACAAATTCCCAGCGAAGCACCATGTTCGATCTGAATTCCATAACGCTAAAATCGGGGTTATGCAGCGTGAAATTAACATTCCCATCGCCGTTATCATCAATTAAATATTGATTATTTTTTTCATCATAGGTAATTTCGCCCGCTGTGTATTGGTGGAATTGTGAAGCAAAGACCTTTTGGCCGGGGTTGATAACTTTCTTGAAACCGGAATAATCCCCTGAGAAAAGGAAAGGTTGCCCCCAGTATTCCAGCGACAGATCCGGCGTAAAAGAAAAGTTAACACGCAGGCTTGCCGAGAGCATCTCCTTTTGAATGGCTGAAACCAGGTAAATATTTTTTCCATTCTCCTTTTCGGTAGTTACATAAATAAAGTTTTTTGATGATTTAGTGTAGTTTGGCATTAATGAGAGGTTGAGCGCCGGAAGGGGGCGATAACTGATGCGCAGTCCAAGACTCATGGATTTGCCGTAATGCTGATATCCTTTTCCCGAATTGAAATTAACGCCTGCCGACAGTTTTTTTCTGCTGTCTGTCCCGATACCAATCTGAAAGCCCCGGTTTCCCGGCAGCTTAATGGAAGGCCCTCCCCGCAATTCGTGACGGTCAAGTCCGTAACCCCTTCGACGGATACTAATATTTAAATTCCAATAATTTTTAAATTGGGTGTTAAAATTGAGGTTGATTCCGGCCATCGTATTTCTTCCTTTAAAATCAAACCCGCTCCACTGGCCTAGTCTTATATTCATAGAACGGAAAATGCTGAATGGATTCCAAAGGATATAACTTACCCATGACGATTGTTTTATTATATCGGCGATACGCATGTAGCCCTGGTCGTTGATTTCCAATCCGGGACTGAGCATGCTGCTACGTATCCCATATCGCCAATGGCTTCCACCTATTTTAGCAAATTCGATGCTGGCGCCGGTTCCCTGAAGTATGCGTAGTGTAGTATCGAGTTTTCTTGTGCCATCCGGCTTTTGGTAATAACGTCTCGACGATCTCTGTTCACGGATAATGGCTCCCGTGCTTCCTTTTATGCTACTCCCTACTACTTTGGCACTCAAGCGATAAGCTTTGTCTTTCCAGAAATTCTGAAAATCGACACCACCGGTGTAAGCTGCTGTTGGTAAGTACATAAGAGTGCTGTCTTTGATAAAGCGGTTGGTTGCCGTAACCATTCCCCCGATAATGGTTTTACCTTTGTTGATATCCTTTTGTATTCTGGTATTGAAATAGTTGGTCATGGGCTCAATCGTCTGTTTGCTCCGGATTCCGGCACTGTCAATGGTTGCTTTGGTGTTGTTGGTAAGGCTCTCAAGAACGCCAATGGACCAACCGTTTCTTGTTTTTCCCGAAAGTTTAAAAGCGCCGAGAATACGGGTAGCTTCGGGAACTTTTGCATATTCGCCTGCAGATAAATGAGGGTAATTATGTGGAGCTCGCCCGATACGGCGCGAATAGAACAGATTTTCCCGGCCAAACATGCCGCCACCGATTGTCAGCGGGAAACTAAAAATATTATTTTCTTCTACAAAAAAAAGTCTTCTTTCAGGAAAATAAGTTTCAAAAGCGGAAAGGTTTACTACCGATGGGTCTGCTTCCACCTGCCCGAAATCCGGATTTACCGTAAAATTGAGTGTCAGGTCGTTGGTAACGGCAATTTTTCCATCCAAGCCAACGGAATAGCCCGGTATAACCCCATTGGCAAAAGGATTTCCGGGCTGCTTTTCCTCTGTCTTTAGTTTGCCGAGAACATAAGGTGTTAGTGCGACTTCTTTTTTGGGATGTATGTTGTCAATACCGGTAAGGTCTCCCCAGTGGCTTACCCACCCCGATTCTTCTTTGGATTGTGGCGACCACAAATCCAACTCCTGTTTGCGATAAATTTTCCGCATAAACTGCAGACCCCAAACATGGTTCTTTACTTTTGCAAAACGTAATTGCGACAAAGGAATACGCATTTCGGCAACCCATCCCAACGAATCGATGGAGGTTTTAACGTACCAAACCGGATTCCAGGTAGCGTCCATCTGGTTATCATTGGTAAACTTACCATCAAACTTTACGCCTACGGCATTAACCGAAAAAACAAAACCTGTCAGCTTATCGTTGTAACTGTCAATACCGATGGCTACCCAGTCGCCATCGGTTTTATCACGGCGTGAAAGGATTCTTTCAATTTTGGAAGGGTCTGTGTCATAAGCACGTATCGCCACATAAAGATTGTTGTTGTCATAAAGAATTTTAAAAGCTGTTTTTTGCGTTGGTGGTACTTCGTTGTAGGGCTCATACTGGGTAAAGTTATCACCCCAGGGGACTGACTTCCAAGCCTTATCATTCAAATGTCCATCAATAACGGGAGGTTTCCCTTTTACTTCTGTTGCTTTGTACGAAACATGCCGTGCTTGTGCCTTTAGCGTTGAGGTAAAAAACAGGGGTAGGAGAGTGAATCCCAGAGCCTGCAATAAATATGAAATATTATAATTTCTCTTTTTCGATAACATCTGCTATTTCCTTTTGATTAAGACGATGAAGATGGATAAAAATTACACATGTTAAAGTTAAAAAAGATAAAAATTTTTTTAAATTTTCTTTATGACATGAAACCGGAGATAAAATTGCTCTATCACTTTCATATCTTTTTCAAAATCTCCGGTGGGATTAAAAACCGGGCCCAAACCACCTCTTTTATACTTGTAATCTATGAAAGCCATAACAATGGGAACATGACTTTCCATAGCTATCTGATAAAATCCTTTTTTCCATTGCTTTACCCGTTTTCTGGTTCCTTCCGGGGTTATCACCAGAAAAAAAGAGTCGTTCTTTTTGAAATGACTGAAAACCTCAAGTAAAAGCCGGGTAGGACGGGTTTGTTTTACCGGAAGCCCCCCCAAAACAGTCAATAACCAACCCAAAGGCCATTTGAAATATTTTTCATTTATTATGAATTTTACATCCATCCCAAGTGTCCAGAAAGCAAGACGTCCATAGACAAAATCCCACAACGACGTGTGCGGAGCTACGATGATAACAGCTTTCTCAAGGGAGGAAGGTAATTTCCCGGTAATTCTCCAACTCAGTAATCGGCATAAAATAAAGTGTGCAATCCTTCGCATTTCCAAATTTTAGGATGTGCAAATTTAGAAAATTTCCTGGTTTTTGTCCGTTCTTTTATCTTTTAGATATTGGCTGCTGAGGTTGAAGTTTCCGGGATACTTTGCAACTTTTCCTTTGTAAAAAGCCTCAATTTTTTTAAGATCCTCTTTGTAGTTACCCGAAGGATATAAAACCGAGCCAAAAATACCGGCTTTTTCCTTGTAGTCGAGGGCTGTAAGCAGAATTGGAACTCCGGCTTTTTCGGCGATGTAATAGTAACCCCTTTTCCATTTGGTACTTAATGCCCGTGTGCCTTCCGGTGTTATGGCCATGTTTAATTCATCTTTTTCACGAAATAAGGCGGCAAGTGAATCTACTTTGCTCAGGTTACCACTGCGATCCAGAGGAATGCCTCCCAGCTTTTTCAACAGAGGGCCAACAGGCCAGAAAAACATTTCTTTCTTGATGATAACATTCACTTTTATTCCAATGGAAGTAATGGCCAACATACCAAATAAGTAATCCCAGTTAGAGGTGTGTGGCGCTTCTATAATCAGGAGCTTACTGTGCTCTGCCGGAACTTCTCCGATGGTTTTCCAGCCCAACAAATTCAGTAGCCATTTTGAGAATTTTTTCATTGTGCAAAAGTAATGAATTTAGGCGTTCCGGTTTGCCGGAATTCAGGCACAAAAAACGGCTATAAAGTTTATCCATAGCCGTTTTTATGATAAATTTCAAAAGAATTATTACCAGATATGGGCTCTGTCTTTTTGGGGAATAAAGAGCTTGTCGCCGGGCTTGATGTTGAATGCCTTGATAAAAGCGGTCATGTTAAAGGGTGGAATGTTTACCCTTGCTTCGCCGGGGCTGTGTACATCGGTTTTCAAACGTTTGGCCATCTCTTTCGGACGAATATTTTGTCGCCACACCTGAGCAAAGGCCATGAAAAACCGTTGGGTACCTGTAAAACCATCAATTTTTTTCGGGGTCTTCCCGTTCAGCGATTTTAAATAGGCTTCGTAGGAAATATTGAGGCCGCCAAGGTCAGCAATATTTTCACCCATGGTCAGTTTTCCATTCACGTGTAGCGAATCGAGAACCGTATAATGGTCGTAAAGGTCAGCCAGTTTTGTGGTTTTTGCTTTAAAGCGTTTGGCATCCTGTGCCGTCCACCAGTTGTTCATATTTCCGTTTTTATCGTATTTTCTGCCCTGATCGTCAAAACCATGGGTCATTTCGTGGCCGATAACGACACCAATAGCGCCATAGTTCACAGCATCATCCGCATTTTTGTTAAAAAACGGGGGTTGCAAAATACCCGCGGGGAAAACAATCTCATTGTTCGAAGGGTTGTAGTAGGCGTTAACCGTTTGCGGCGTCATGCCCCATTCGGATTTGTCCACGGGTTTTCCAACTTTGTTGCGGTTGAAGTTAAAAGCAAACTCGCTGGCGCTTGTGATGTTTTGGAAATAATTATCCGGAACAACATTAAGCTTGGTATAATCTTTCCATTTGTCAGGATAACCAATTTTTATGGTGATGGCTTTCAGCTTTGCGATGGCTTTTATTTTCGTTGTGTCGCTCATCCAATCCAGTTTGTTAATGCGATCTGCAAAAGCCAGTTCCAGGTTGTTCACTAACTGCACCATACGTTTTTTTGATTCGGGAGGAAAATATTTGGCAACATAAAGTTCGCCGAGCGCCTGGCCAAGGCCGTGGGAGGTAGCGCGCATTACGCGTTTCCAGCGTGGTTGCATTTTCTGTTGTCCCGACATGGTTTTACCATAGAAATTGAAGTTTTCCCGGACAAAATCTTTGCTTAGATAAGGTGCTGCATCATCCAGCAGGTTCCATTCCAGGTAAGCCTTCCAAACATTTACCGGTGTCTCCTGCATAATCTTACTTATGCCGCTGAAAAAGCGAGGTTGCCCTACGTTGATGTCTCCCGGGTTGTTCAGCCCGATATTGGTGAAATAAGCTTTCCAATTGATGTTGTGTGAAATTTTTTGCAATTGTGCAAGCGTCATTTTGTTGTAGTTTTTTTCAGGGCTTCTGCGTTCAAGACGGGTGAAAGAGGTTTTGGCGAGTTTGGTTTCCAAACCCAGAATCCCGGTTGCTTTCTTTTCGGCTACCAGACTATCATCTCCTTTGAGCTCAAACATTTTGGCAATATGTTTTACATACTCATCACGAAGTTTTTTGGAAGCAGGGTCATCTTTTGTGTAGTAAGAGACATCGGGCAAGCCCAGCCCTCCCTGATAGAGGTTGGCAATTTCCATTGTGCTGTTTTTATCATCGGCTCCGGCATAGAAATAGAAAAGCGGATGAACACCTATGGTGCTCATGTGCGCCATCTCTTTTTGAACCATTTTCAGGTTGGTGATGGCTGCAATCTTTTCCAGCTCCGGCTTGATGGGGCCAATACCCAGTTTCTCGATGCGGGCAGTATCCATGCCGCTGTTGTAAAAGTCGCGGATTTTTTGCTCAATACTTCCTTTTTTAACATCTTTTTTCTCGGAGATTTCTTTAACCAGCGCTTTCAACTCCTTCTGGTTGTTTTCGTAAAGCACCGTAAAGGCTCCGTACTGACTATATTCCGGCGGAACAGGATGGCTTTTTATCCAGCCGCCGTTTACATACTCATAAAAATTGTTTCCGGGCTTTACATTTTTGTCCATGTTGGCCGGATTAATGGCTTCTGTCATTTTTTTGCTTTCTTTTTTTTGTCCCTGACTGCATGCCTCAAGGACGACGGCAAGTAGCGCAATCAACAAGAACGATACATACTTTTTCATAGGTATTTTTTTTAAAACACGCAAAGTTAATAAAATCAACGATTACCATCGCCGGAAAGGGAAAATATTTTCTGAAATGAAGAGAAGGGGAAAAACAATTTATTAGAATGGTTTCGGGTGTTCACCTCACTTTATGTGTTTTTTTTGCGTGAAGTTTTGGGTAAAAACTATTTCTAAAATTCCAGTTCCATATCTAATTTATCTTTCAGCCGGTTGAGCTGTGGGTGTTTCTTTGCCAGGACATCAAAGCGTTCGCGGTCGGTGTAGGCTTCTTTTTGCCGGGCGTGGGAATCTACGACGCCTTCCAGCGTAATCTGGTTGTTGTTCAATTCCCTTTTCAGGTAATCCAGCAGGATATTGACATTCAGTTTGTCGTCTTTAATGATGCTGTTGGGAACGTGGTATTCAATTTTGAAATTCTCCTGCAGTTCCGGATTGCCTTTGGCGAGGGTTAACACAAAACTTGGTGATTGTGTCTTATAGTTTTTGACAAAATCACCCCATGCTTTTTCTAACTGCTGCTGGGTAAAGGCATTGGCGATAACATGTTCCTGTTCTTCCGAATTTTTAGCATTCCTGGTTTTAAGTGCATTCAGCGTGTCCTTGATGGAAATATTTCTGATGCTGCTGCTCTTGCCTGAGGCAGGCCTGGAGGTGGTCGTTTTGGTTTTTCGTTGAACGGGCATCACAGCGGAGTCCTTGGCTTTCGGGGCTTCCGGATTGTTTTTTACGGTAGGAGTTTCCGTTGCTTCTTCTGTTTTGGACTTGCCGGGTACTGTTGTAGTCTCCGTTTTTTCAGGAGTTGTTGCGGTTTGCGGTTCCGGTTTAACCGGTTGCTGATAAATGTGTTTTGGGGCAGGGGAGGACGGTTTCTGGTAAACGGGTTTGCTCTCTGTAGAAGCGGTAACCTGCTCTGCATCATTCGCCACCGGCCGGCCTTTGCTCAGTGTGCTCAGCTGCGTCAGGGCAATCTCCACATGCAGCCGCTTGTTGTTGCTGATCTTGTAATTCAGATCGTACTGGTTGCAGGTGTCCAACGCTTTAAACAAAAATCCTGTGTTGCACCGGGCTGCCTGTTGCCGGTAGCGGTTACGCAAAGCCGGACTGGTTTGCAAAAGTTCTGCTGTTTGCGGATTTTTGGCCACCAGCAGTTTGCGAAAATGTTCATTTAACCCGCTGAGGAAATCCTGTCCGTCAAAGCCGTTTTGAAGAATTTCATCGAAAATAATGAGCAGTGTTGTGAAATTGCCTTGCAGAATTGCTTCCGTAACGCGGAAGTAGTATTCGTAATCAAGGATGTTCAGGTTCTCAATGACATTTTTGTAAGTAATCTTTTTGCTGTTGTAACTCACAATCTGGTCGAAGGTGGAGAGGGCATCCCGCAAAGCTCCATCTACTTTTTGGGCAATGATGTGCAGTGCTTCTTCTTCTGTCTCAATATTTTCGTTTTTTGCTACATAAGCAAGATAGCCGGCAATATCTGCCACGCTGATCCGGCGGAAATCAAAAATCTGACAGCGCGAGAGGATGGTAGGGATAATTTTATGTCTTTCGGTGGTGGCGAGAATAAATTTGGCGTAAGCCGGCGGTTCTTCCAGTGTTTTTAAAAAAGCATTGAATGCAGCTGTCGAAAGCATGTGTACCTCGTCGATAATATAGACTTTGTATTTTCCGGCTTGCGGGGGGATGCGTACCTGGTTGACCAGCGTACGAATATCATCTACCGAGTTGTTGGAAGCGGCATCCAGTTCATGGATATTGAAGGATGTGTTTTCGTTGAAAGCTTTGCACGACGCGCATTCGTTGCAAGGCTCGCCTTCGGGAGTCGGATTCAGGCAGTTAATTGTTTTGGCCATGATACGTGCACAGGTGGTTTTCCCGACGCCCCGTGGTCCCGTAAAAAGAAATGCCTGAGCCAAATGGCCGGTAACAATGGCATTTTTTAAAGTAGAAGTAATGGCATCCTGTCCCACAACCTGCGCAAAGGTGGAGGGACGGTATTTCCTCGCTGAAACAATGTAATTATCCATGAATAAAATTTTGAACTTCAAAAATAAATAATTTTAGCCTTGGGAATAAGATAACGACTGAAAAAAGCAGGTTGGATAATTAATATCTCTGAAAAGGAAAAAGCTTTTGCGGGAAGCTATCCCATAATACAAAAAAATCCGGACACTTTTTCAGTATCCGGATTTCTTTATATCGTAAAATTGTCAGCCTACGCTAATGTGCCGGCATGTTTTGAAATTTTTGATTTTAAATTGCCGGCTTTGTTTTTGTGGATAATATTCTTTTTAGCCAGTTTGTCAATCATCGCATAGAGCTTTGGCATTTGCTCAACGGCTTCTTTTTTATCAGTTAACGATCTGAACATTTTCACTGCATTACGCACTGTTTTGGCATAGTAACGATTATGCACTCTTCTTGTTTCGTTTTGTCTGATTCTCTTGAGAGCTGATTTGTGATTAGCCATAATTCTAATTATTGTTTTACAATTCCTTTTGGGGGTGCAAAATTAAATAAACTTTTTATATAAAAAAGCCTTCGCGCTGATTTTTACAAATTTATTCGTGAGACTAAACTTTCAAAAACAAAGCACATTGAAAGTCTTGAGTCGAATAATCCTGATAAAGCAGGGGGGTAATAATCCCGTAGCTTTGCTGCGGAATTAATTTTCATGGTATGCTTTGGGATTTATTCCCGTGGTTTCTCCCACAAGCAGCGGCTCGTTTTTTTCTTCTGTTTCACTAATGATAACCGTATAAAATTTATTTTTTTCCAATCCTTTTTCCCGGATAATGACCGGAACGTAATGTTCGCCATAGCCGGTGGCAAAGCCCAGCTTGTCAAACTGCTCTACCAGGACGGTCTGCTCTTTGCCGATGAAAGATTTCCGGTAGTTTAGTTTTATCTCATCGGAAAGGTTGCGAATAATTTTCGAACGCCGGGCTTTTTCCTTTTCGGGAATCTGATCCGGCATGCGCTCTGCCCGCGTTCCGTGCCTGACACTGTATTTAAAGGTATGAATATGACCGAATTGCAAGCGTTTGACCATAGCGACACTTTCCTGAAAATCTTCTTCCGTTTCACCGGGAAATCCTACAATAATGTCGGTGGTGAGGTTGAATCCGGGATAGCGCCGACGCAGTTCGCCAGCCATATTTTCAAATAATCCGGCGGTGTACATGCGCCGCATCTTCAGCAGGATATCCTCCGAACCGCTTTGCAGACAAAGATGCAAATGAGGTGCGAGCCGGGGATGGGCAAACAGCCGGAAAAAACTTTCGGTAAAACCATCGGGTTCCATGGATGAAATACGCAAACGAAAATCGCCGGGAATATCCAGAATATTTTCTACCAATTGTTCAAAATCAGTATTCTTATCCTGATATTGTCCGATATTGACTCCCGTGAGGACAACTTCTTTGTAGCCAAAGGCAACAACTTGTTTTATGTTTTCACAGACATCTTTTGCCGGACGGCTAATGGCGCGTCCCCTTACCCTGGGAATAATGCAAAAAGTACAGAAATTGTTACAGCCATCCTGGATTTTAATCAGGCTTCGGGTATGCAGCGTGTTGTCGGCGGCATCATAGTCAAACAAGTCTTTCTCAAACCGGTCGGGTACAGCAATTTCTCCCCCAAAATGGGCCTCTACCAATGAAGCGATAGCCGTTTTGTGGTCGTTGTCCACAACATAATCCACTTTGTCGCTTTTTTCTAACTGCTCTTTGTAGTTCGTCGCCATACAGCCGGTAACAATTTTCAACGCCTGGGGATGCAGACGTTTCATTTGGTTCATCACCTGCTTCGACTTGTGGTCGCTTTGGTTGGTAACAGTGCATGTATTCACCACATACACATCGGCTTCTTCACCGAAATCCACTACCTGATAGTTCATTTTGGTAAATTCGGATACCAGCGCATCGGTTTCAAACAGGTTGAGCCGGCAGCCGAGCGTTTTAAAAGCAATTTTTCTCATAATTTGTCAGGCGTTAACCGGATTTGGAACTTCTTTGGCTATTAGCTCACCTTCCGTGGAAAAGGGAACGGCGCTGTATATCTTTACTTTTACAAACTGCCCGATAAGTTTTTCATCGGTTGAGGCAAAACGAACGATAATTTTCCCTTCGGTAAGCGCGGAGAGATAATCGTTTTTGCGGTCTTTGCCTCTCACCAGCACTTCCACGGTTTTCCCGATGAGGCTTTGGTTGTACGTCAACGAATGTTTCATCAATTCGTCGGTAAGCATGTGATAGCGCACTTTTTTCACCTCTTTGGGAATGTCGTCTGCCCAGCGGGAACTTACAGCTCCCGGACGCGGCGAATATTGGGCGATGTAGGCCATGTTGTATTTAAACTCAGCCATGACTTTCCGGGTGTTTTCATTCTGTTCCTCCGTTTCGCCGGTAAAGCCCACAATGATGTCGGTGAACAGCGTGGCTTCGGGAATGAGCCTGCGGATAGTTTGCACAATGCGGCGGTACTGCTGAACCGTGTGGTTGCGGTTCATGTGCACCAGCATGGTATCATCGCCCGACTGAATGGGCAGATGAATCTGTTTTGCCAGGCAGGTGTATTGCGCAATGACTTCGATAACTTCATCGGTCATGTCGCGCGGGTGGGGCGAGGTGAAGTAGAGCCAGAATTTCTCCGGCGTGTGGTTCCCGAATTCGCCCATCATGCGTAGCAAACCGGCAAACGAAACCTCTTCGCCTTTTTTGTCCAGACCGTAGGAGTTGACATTTTGTCCCAGCAGGGTAATACTTTTATAGCCTTTTTCCACGAGGTCTTTCAGCTCTTTCATAATTTCGCCGGAAGGCCTTGAGACTTCGCGTCCGCGGGTATAAGGCACGGCACAGTAAGTGCAGAATTTGTTACAGCCGTTTTGAATAGGAATATAAGCTTCGTAACCGGAGCCGTATTTGGGCGTGATATGCCAAAACTCTTCAATGCCCTTTTCGGGATGCGGTATGCTCTCTTTGTCATGCGGCAGCACGGCCCTGCCCAAACGAAATGCGGCTTCATTACGGCTCTCTTTTTCAGCAGGTTCCATTTCCTGCCACTCTTTGTCCGTACTTTGTATGCCGCCGGCAGGGGTAACTATGCCATATTGTTGAATCATTTCCGGTAGCTCGGGAAGTTCGCTCATGGCGAAGACCATGTCGAACTGTTTTAGAAATTTTTCTCTGTCGGCAGGCAGCACACATCCGGCAACGAAAGTAATCAGGCTTTTCTTATTTTTCCACTTGTTCCATTTCTGAATCCGCGAATAGACCTTGTCGATGGCTTTCTGGCGTACCGAGCAGGCAATCACGCCCAGCAGATTGGCTTCCTCCTCGCTGTCGGCAGGCTCAAAGCCCATTTTATCCAAAACTTTTTGGACTCTCTCACCGTCAGAGATATTCATCTGACATCCCAGCTGTACGATATAGTATTTCATCTTGCCTGCATTATCCTTAATTCCTTTTTTTGCGTCTGATTCCCGGCATAAAAGTAGTATCGGTAAGCTTCCGTCTGCCCGAAATTTTATAATATTGGTTACTCATTTACTCTTTTGTTATTAGTCAGTTAAATCTTCCGGCGCAGGTAAAATTTTCGGGCGTGCAAAAGTACATATTTTTCTGCTATGAGGTTATTCGTAAAAGAGGACTAAATAATATTTTGAAGTGCTACAAAACAAATAGTGTAACAAAATAACGTATTAAAATGTATCTCCCAGACTTCAAAAAAACCCGTCCTTATTGCGATCTCGTCTTGAGCAAGAGAAGCAATCTTTTAAGGTTGACAAAACTTATTTTAAGGGATTGCTTCGCGCAAACGCTCAATCCCCGCGTGCCAGGCTCGCAATTGGGACGCTTGGTGTTGTGATAAAATTTTGTGCGCCTTTGTGGTCAAAAGAAACCGCATGGGGAAGCTCAAAAGCCGACAAAATAGTCAACGTTATTCAGTCAAGCACACCACAATCAATTATTCTTTATCCTTCCGTACCCGTTTTAGCTTCAGCAAATTAACAGGATTAATCCCCAGTCCTGTTACATCTTTTTGTACGAAACGCAGCACCTCGTCGTAGTACAAAATTACTACCGGCGCCTGTGCCATTACCAGGCTGTCCATTTTCCGGTACAATTTCCGGCGACTTTTATCATTGACCATCCGCAACGATTTTTCGTACATCCTGTCAAAAACCGGACTCGAAAAATGGGTATAATTTGGGCCATTGGGTGTAAAATTTTTCGAGTAAAAAAGCGACAGGTAGTTCTCTTCATCCGGATAATCTGCAATCCACGATGCTCTGAAAAACGGCAGCTTGGCCTGTGCTTTCGTTTCGCGCATGCTCCCCGCAGGCATCACATTGATGTGTGCATCAAAACCCACATCATTCAGTCGTGCCTGCACATATTTATACAGGTCCACATAGGCCGAAGTGGTTACCAGCGTTATGGGGGGCATGGGATGACCGGGACCGAAACCCGCCTCCGTTAGCAGCTTTCTTGCCTTTTCGGGCTGATAGCTGTAACCATAACCGGCATGCGCATCAAAAGCCGGCAGTCCGGGTGGAATAATGCCTTTGTTTCCCGGAATGCCAATGCCGTTGCGCAGATACTTTATCATTTTTTTCCTGTCAAAAGCGTAATTGATGGCCTGCCGCACGGCCTTCAGTCGCAGCGGGCTGTTTTTCACGATTTTTAGATTCGTGTCCACCAAAATACCGAGATATTCAGTGTTCAGATAAGGTGATTTCAGCATTTTTACGCGATGGCGAAATTTGCTCCGCAGTTGTCCGGTACGCGTGAGCAGTTCATCTTTGTAGGAGGGGTCGATGCCGGAGATAAAATCCAGCTCTCCTTTGGAGAATTCCAGAAACGCTGTCATCTTATCCCGCAGAAAAGAGATGGAAACCGCATCGAGATAGGGCAGCCGATGGCCTGCTTTGTCGCGTTCAAAATAATCGGGATTTTTCTGCAATACCATTTTCACGCCTTCCACCCAGTTTTTCAGAAAAAACGGTCCCGTACCCACAGGATGTCTCCGGAATGCACTACCATAATAATCGACGGCTTCATGCGGAACTACGTCGCCATATTGCATAGTTAGAATACCGAGAAACGGCGGAAAGGGATGTTTCAGCCTGATTTGTAAGGTGGTATCATTTATCGCACGGAAAACTTTTCCCGTTGTAGTGTCGGCAACATCATCAAAAACCCAGCTCCCCGGTGATGCGGTTTTCGGGTTGACAAGCCGCTGAAAGCTATACACAAAATCGGCAGCTGTTACCCTGCGCTTTTTGCCATGAAAAACAGGGTCATTGTGAAAAAGGACATCCTTTCTGAGGTAAAAAGTGTAGGTTTTGCCGTCGGGCGAGATGGTCCAGCGCCGGGCAATGGCCGGCCGTACATGCAGACTGTCGTCCAATTGCACCAGGCCGTTATAAAGCTGGTTGCACACCCAGATATGCGGTAAATCGCGGGCAAAAGCCGGGTCCAGGTTGACCAGTCCGGCGCTTTCGTTGTAACGGAAAATCATTTTTCCGGGATGCCGGTGCGCCTGCCGGTTGCAGGAAACCAACCCCGTTAGTAAAATACCGAGAAACAAAAGAAACAGTTGCCGCACACGCATGGTACCAATAGATTTTTCGGCTAAGATAAAACAATCCGAAATACGCGGAGAAAACCTCCACGGAACGCACCGGCTTCAAAAACGCCTCTGAGCCTGATAGGGGTAGAAGCAACAAAAACCCGCTTTTATCCTTGTTCCGTTGGAATATGTTGTATGGCGGTTTGGAGTCTGAATTTTGTCCATTAATTCCAATATTACCATATATTATTCATTCAGGGTACTTATCATTTTGTCGATTCTATCTAATCGCGGGTCGAACTCTTTCTTTACCGTTTGTTTGTTTAAAACGTAAATAATGACTCCCAATCCAACGGTAATTATAATAAAAAAGGCCAGTTTGCCCGGATTCATTTCAAATCCAAGAAAGAAAAGCAGAGCTCCGGTGCAACTTGGTAAGATGTACCAGTATAACACTTCATTGAGCAATTTCTTTTGAATTGACAAGTACTCTTTGGTTTTATACAAATATTTCAGGTAAGTCTCGGTTGGGGTAACCGGCTTATATTTTTTTAAGCTCTTTATTCTAATGATGAGATATATACACCAAAGGACTATCAATCCGGCACCAACTTTTGACAGGACAAAAGGTATAAAATAGGTGATAAAGCCAAATAAAGGGATCATCACCATTGCAGGTATGAGTTCTCTGAGGTCTCTGTTTCTCAGGGATTTTTCAAACTTATCTAAATTCGTTTGCAGATCAATTATTAATCTTGATTTCTCAAACTTAACCCGTTCCTGCTCATCAGAATATTTCCAGATATTAATCAGTTCCTCTTCTATCATAACGTTTTATTTATACAGTGGAATAATTTATTTTTAATACGTTTGATTTTCACCGCTATATGGTTTTCAGTCAAGCCCGTGATTTCAGCGATTTCTTTATAGGATAACTCTTCCAAACGAAGTGTAATAATTGCCTTATCGGTTTCGTTTAGATTCTTTATACAGTTTCTGAGATTCACCAGACGTCTGTTTTGTTCATTATTTTGCGTTCCGGTTGTGACATTGCTCCAAAATAACGCTGTTTAACTAAGTCCCTAACGTATTGCTGGAAATCTTTTAATGTTGGTTGCTTTTTTAGAAAAAGCTTACTTTGTTTATTCATATCAGGCTGGTATTTATTTCTGGTAACGTGTGCGGGTATGGCAGGTGCCGCATTCTCCCGGTTAAATTTTCTTTAAAGTTGCATCATTTTTTTATCGTTCATTTTCTTTGTAAACCGTAATTTGCGGCATGAGCTATACCCTTGCTGTTAGGTTTTCGTGCAAATTATCTCAAACAATTAGGAAGCATTTCCAAAAACCCCAAACTTTTGTCATAGTTCAGCTCATAATAATTCACCCCTAAGTTTAACATTTCATAATATCTTCCCTGGTGCGTTTTATAGTATTCTTCCGAGGGTATTTCCCAGAATCTTTTTCCCAGTTTTTCTGCTACAAACCATTTTTCAAGTAGTCTGGCTGCACGACCATTCCCGTCTCTAAACGGATGGATATGTACAAATACGAGATGAATAAGTGATGCAAAATAAAACACTTCCTCTACAATTAACGAATTGTTTAGAAGTTCTGAAATGCCTGAAAATAATTGGCGCATCTCTTTTTCAACATATTCAGGTTCTACTGCCAAATACGCCATTCCGGATTTCCCAAATACGCCTACTTTTTCTATGCGATATTTTCCCCGCTTGCTTTTTATCAATAAGGTCTCTGATAATATCTTATGACATGTTAATAAGTTCGTTTCTGTTAGAGAGTTTTGCTGGGCATATTCATAAGCTTTAATCAGGTTTTCTATTTCTTCTATTTCTTTCCCCGGCTTAAACTTCTTTTTTGAAAGCTCATAATTCATAAAAGAATTCAGATCTATGCTATTCCCCTCTATGTTTGAAGAATATACAGCAGATGCTTTTGTCATATAATCAAAATTCCCTTTGCTTTCAGAAAAATCAAAATGGGAAACAAGTGCCGGAATTTCTTTCCCAATCTGTTTTATATATTTTTCAAAGTATTTCTTGTCCGTTACCAGCATGTTTTCTTGAATAATTATTTATTCAAAGATAACCATTTTTATGGTCGGTTCTTTATAGTATTGCTTTTTTACTGCATGTTTTGAGGACTGCTCCCTTTTTTATTAAATATATTATTTAATAAAAATTTCAGAGTTTTAAGATTTGTTTAGCAACATAAATTATTAAATAGCCCATCATACTCAATTTTTCCAGCAAGTCTATCTATATAGTATTGAGGTTTATCTTGAAATTCAGAAGCACAATGTGGACAACGACAGAATGGGATTTCAATATCACTATATTTTACACCTACGGTTTGATTAATGTTTTTTTCGGCAAGACATACAGGACATACAACTACATCCTTGATTTCTTGCACATATTTTTTTGGATTATTATTGAACAGTGTAGCACATCCTGAACAACAAAAAAAATAGGAGTGTTTCTGATATTTAATTTGAGTAGCGGAATTTTCCTTAATACCTAATCTCACTAAAGAACAGCCACAGGTTGGGCAAATCTTTGTATCTATTAGTCTTTTATCTTTTTTCATATCGTTTCTAATATTTTATTGTTATCAATTAATTCAAATAATGGAGAAAATATCTTTTCGTATTCTTCAGTTAAAGAATAGAAAATCGTTTGTGCTTTTCTTTCAGTAAATACGATATTTCTATCTTTCAATTTTCTTAAATGTTGTGAGATTGCTGAAAGTTTCATTTC
>BTTE01000047.1:0-23964 GCA_036244975.1 bacterium
TCAAGATGCAATCGTATTATTTGTTTTAAATCCATTGGACCAAGTTTTTTAGCCATATCTCTATTTTTTGATGAGACAGGCAAGTTACCTGATCTTTTAAAGTGGCACTGTTAGAACCGAAATCGTGGCATCATTAGAACCGAAATGAGTGGCACTGATACTCCGAAATGCCTGGCACTCATAAACCGAAATGGGTGGCACTGTTAGAAACGAAATATCCAAAATGGGATACAAATCTTTATATCACTACTAAACCGCCTATTTTTTATAGCCTTTGTTACCTGTTGGGCTTTCTTCATTTCTATCATTTTATTTTCAATTTAGCACTGTTCTAATTTTGTTTTTTCGGGTTGGCAAAAAGCGTTGGAAGACAGACAAGCTCTTTTGCAATTTTGGGCTAAGCATTGGCTCGTGTGAATTGCAAATGGGCTTGGCTGTGTGGGCTGATTTTATCTGTTCCATATATTCCTTATAATATGTTTAAGTGTCACCACAAATAATTTATACCATTCTCTACGTATGATTTTAACTTTCTCCTTTTCTAAGTCCATATATTTTCTATCAACTTTAAGAATAGCTATAACCTCATTAAATGAAAGTATTGTTTTCTTTCTTGTTTCAAGGAATCTTCTTATTGTAATTAAATCTAATGTTCGTAAATGTTGATTTCTTAAATTTTTTGAAATAATTCTACTTATAAGAACTTTTCTCGTTTTCTGCCAATCATCACTAGTTTTAATATTATCCTTTTCAAAATCTTGAAGACTCTTAACAACATTGTCACCGTAGTAAGATAGATGATATTTCCTGTTTCTTATATCCAATTCCGAATCATTATTAAGCTTTGATAAGTATCTTTGCTCTATGTCATAATGACCTTTAATAGTAACAAAACCGCTCAGTATTGTACCTATTACAAAGGGGGTTTCATTTATTTTATTAGATTCTATGTCATTTAATATTGCTACTATATAATCAGTTGCGAGTTTGGTGTTAATTCTACTGAGAAAATAACAAGCATTTTTTCTTAAATATATTGTATCCGAATCATTGTATTCAAGATTATCATAATAAACCGTTTTTAGTATGTTACTAATTGTGTCCAGTTTATCATTTGGTAAGATTTGAAGAGCTATCCGTACAAAAGTAGTTATAGCAAGTGTGGTTTCAACAGAAAGTAAATCTTTAAGTTTAATGCTATTTTCAATTAACATATCAATTATCAACTTTGAAATTAGCCACTCTTTAAATGATTCATGAGTAAATGCATTACTATCTGATTTGAATAAATTAAAACTATCAATATTGGAAACGTAATCTTTAATAGAACTGGACGAATTCTGTTGCATTATTTTTTTTAGAATAGCATTAGACGAAATTTGAGGATTAATCAAAACTTCCCAACTTATTATTTGGTAATATGTTAAAATTTCAGGATAATATTTTTCGTCAATATTATTCCTTTTAAGTTCTCTTTTAATCCAAGATGCAAAAAATAATTCATAAAGAACTGACTTATTTGCCTTTAATTCTATATTTTGGTTATTGAACCAAATAAAAACAAGCATTGTTAAAATTAATGGACTATCAAGTACCTGTTCTAAATCATTATCTGAGATGAACCCTTTAAAATCTTCAATTTCATCAGTCCTTTCTTGCTTTACAAATATTTTAGAAATTAGACTACTACCCTGAGATGCAAATTCCCATTCAGTAAGACTTATTATATCATAATAACTTTGTGTGAAATCAGAAAAATTTAAATGCTTTTCAAAAAAATCTAATCTTGATGTACAAAAATTCCAACACTGAGTGAATAAAACACTTTTTCTCAAATTTTTGACTACTTCAATTTCATGTTTGTTCTTTACTTCATCAAGTGCATCAACAATAAATAAAAAGTCATCAATGGTAACTAACTTGTTTTTGATAATGTCAGTATCAATATTGTATTTAACAAAAATCTGTTCTAGTATTTTATCTGAAGTACTGCAACTTAAATCAAGTGAATTGACATGCAAAAATACAGGAATTGGAGGAGAAGAATTTTCTAGAAACAAATCTGCATTGTCAAGATATATTTTAATCGCATTGATTGTTTTCCCAAAACCTGCATTACCCAGCAGTAAAATGTTTTTATTTGCTTCAATGTTCTGAGCAAAATAGTCATCAAACGTTTCAACATCTTTTCTATATTGCTTCCTTGTTGAAATTGGACTTTTAATATATAATTCAGGAAACAAATAATCATACGATAATGAATTATCTATTTGAGAAATAAAAAGATTATTTAAAATTTCATTTTTCTGTTTCTGAATTAATCGGGCTAAACTTGATAAATCTCTTTTATTATTTAATGTTTTTATTGAGAGCTTATTATCTACAATTGATTCAATCAAAATTTCGCTACTTTTCTTTTGAAATAATTTTAAAGTTTGAAAAAATCGATAAACTCTATTGGAGAAAATAAATAATCCAAGAATAAATGTTACAGGAATTGAAAACCAATTATTAATATTTATATTAAGGGATAGGCTAAAATAGTTTTCCCATGTGTTTAGAAGAACAAAAAAAGCAACAGCAATAAAGGATATACGCAACACCCAAAATAATATTTTAAGTAACAGTCTAGAATTTATCTTATAAATATTTATAGCAATATTGTCTTCAACATCAGAAGAGTTTGAAAAAAACCTTAAATTAAATGTCTTATTTTGTTTTGTACTATTTGCAACAAATAAAGAGAAATTCGTTTCATTCTCAATTTGAATTAAATTTGAGGAGAATTGAATCTTCAAAAGAGGTGTTTTGGGTAATAAAACAATCCCAGGTACAACAAGAGCTTTGTCTTTTCTAAGATATAGGGGTAATCCAATTTCTTTAACATATGAATTAATTAATTGCTCGTCTTCTAACCTGATATATTTACTTTTACATAAATTGCCAAGATTATTATAAAACTTAATTTTAAGATTACTCATGTTTAAAGAGTTTACTACTATAGATAATTTCTTTTACACCTGTTATTAATTCTAATTCTTTAATTTCATTTTTGGTAAACCATTTCAACGCTGAAACTCGGTGGTCATTTTCTAATAATTCACTTGCTTTTTTCAGCTTGCAATTAAACCCTATAATAATAGCATGAAAACGAGTTTGTTCATATATCCACACATTTGAAACAATATTTGCGACAATCGACTCTGCTTCAACTACATACCCAGTCTCTTCAAGGATTTCTCTTTCTATTGCATTTTGAGGAGGTTCCCCAAACTCAACTTTGCCTCCTGGCAGTTCCCATTTATTATGGGCATCTTTATTATTTAGTTCAAATCGCATTTGTAGCAATATTCGGTTTTTATTATCCAATACAACACCGACAATTATCAATTTCTGTTTATTTTCTCTTTTTGGTTCAAATAACATTTTGATTGAATTTTAAATTGACTAGTTCATTCATTTTAATCCATTCCTTTTCTGAAAATGAAAAACTTTCAGTAACATAAGGTATTTGAAGTTTTCCTATATTTTTTTCTTTTAACCCCAGTTTTTGCTTATTGATATACATTTTTGTTCCTCTTAACAACATTAATGGGAATGCTTTAATATTAACACATCCGATATCTTCGAGGAAGCGTATAGTTTCATTAAAACTATACAAAGTTTGAAAAGGTAATCCATATATAATTGATACTTCAAATGAAATACCTGCATCTGTTAAATTTTTCACTCCTTCTGTTATAATTTTCTTCACAGAGTGTCTGCCAATTGCGTCTGCTTCTTTCTTAAAAACAGTTTGTACTCCAAATTCTATATGTGAGTTTATATTTTTTAGCTTTTCAAAAATTTCATCATTTTTATTATTACTAAAAAATTCAAATCTAGATTGTAATTTTATTTTTGATGTGATTCTATTCTTGTAAATTTCATCAAGATAATTTAAAAAGTTATTACCAAGTGTAAAGATAGGGTCTATGATATTGATTCTTTCAACTTGGAGTTCTTTTAAAATCTTAATGTCTTCGATAACTCTATTATAGCTATGATGTATTATTCCTTTATTCTGCAAATCAACGTGTCCACAATAATCACAGTTAAATAAACACCCCCTTTTTGTTTCTGTTCTCAAATTTGAATATTGTAAATCATTGGAATAAATGCCCATAATGTATGGTGATTTAAAATCAAGCATGTTATGTTTTACTTCCAATCTTATCGGATATTCATATTTTTCTATAACTGCTTTTTTTATTATGCCCTCTGCATATCCAATAATAAATATATCACAATCGGGATAAATTTTCTCTAAAAAAACATCATTAGTAATTTGGTTTCCTCCTAATATTATCTTTCCTAAATACCCATCTTTTTTTAACTTGATTATTAAACTATTTATTATAGATTCAGACCAAACATATACGGATAATGCTATAGAATCAAAATCATTGTAGTTAACATTTTGCTTAATTCTTTCTAAATATGAATCTGCATTTATATCCTCATTTGCAAGGAGGTTAAAAGAAATATGATGAAAATCAAAATCCTTTTTATATGAATAGTCAGATTTAAGAGATGCTAAAATTGATGCAATTGAAAATGAGATTTCTGGTTCACCCTCATTTATTAAATCAAATGATATTATTAGTAGATTTCTCAATTTATTGAAAATATGTAAATAATTGTTTAGCGATAGAATATGATAACAATGGGGGTGTAGCATTACCAACTAAGTGATAACCAATATCCAAGGTATCGTATTTCAAAATATAACTATCCCTAAATGATTGTAATCTTGCACATTCGCGAATAGTAAACCTTCTATATTTTCCATTATGTAAAGGATTAAATATATAGTGATTCTCATCTAATTTTAACATTTTTGGAGCATTTGGATGTATAGGGATTAATCTCCTATCTGCTTGTATTGTATAAGAAACATCATTCCAACCTCGAACTCTATTACGACTCATAAAAAGAGGTGAATAGTTTCCTTCTATAAATTCATGATTTTTAATGGTAGAACTATATTGATTAGGTTCATTACCATTAACTGCCTTTAATGCATTATCTTTTAAATCATAAATACTATCTTTTATGGATACTGTTTTTCTAATTCTTTGCGGGAAATTGAAATCTTTTTGATAGCTATTTATGATTCCTAAAATAAAAACTCTGTTTCTGTCCTGAGGTATTCCATAATCTTTAGCATTAAGCTTTTTCTGACAAATAGAGTATCCTAGTTCGGTTAGTAATTCTAAAATAAACAGATTAGGTTGTCTATTGTATTTAAAAAGGAAACCTGGTAACATTTCAATAAGAAAGAATTTTGGTTTTTTATTTTTCACAAGTCTTATAAAATCAAATATGTATTGTCCCTTTCGATTCCTAATTCCGGATAAATTTCCTGAAATAGTCCATCCTGACCCTGGCATTCCTGCAATTATACCATCTACAGAATCAGGAATTTGACAGAAGGGTATGTGTTCAAATTTTCTATTATCAAATGAATCAATTTTTATATTTTCACAATAATTAGTCATTGCGTTTTTATCATAGTCATTTGCCCAAATAATTTCAAATCCTGCATCTACAAAACCAATATCTAAACCTCCTATACCTGAAAATAATGAAATAATTCTCATGCTATTAAAATTTGTAATAATAATTAGGCAATAATATACTGCTATGAACTATGGGTGCGGTAGGTAATTGCACTCTTTTGCAAATTTTGGTTTGTGGGTCAGCCTGTGCGATTTGCAAATGTGTGCAATGTGCGATGGCTCCTTTTTTCTTTGGGTCGGCAAAAACAAAATCTTTCAAGTCAGTCAATTTTTCAATTATATGTTCTATTTCTCGTTTCAATATTATCAATTTATGTTCTGCTGTTTCTCTTTCTTCGCCTTGCAGGTAACTTGCCTATATCACTCTTAAATGTACTATTTATTCAAAACAGAGGCGGGGTAACGTCATCTTTTTATTGTGTTTATCATTCCATTCTTCGCTTGCCGGTTTTTTGTTTTTTGGTAAAAAAGGGGCGGATGTGTGTTAATTTTGGTTTATTTGTTTTTGTTTTTAACCTGTAAAGGTAATAAAATAAACCGGAAAGCAAAACCGGGACAAACAATAATTTGGGATGCAGAGCAATAATCCCTTTACAATAAAAGCTTAAATTTGTAAAAAAATGATATGTATGAGAAAAAAACAAATACTCTTCTTGTTGTTAATTCCTGTGATGCTTATAACCTTACAATCCTGTAAAAATATGACACACGAAACAAAAATCCGCTCGCACCTCGTGGACACCGTCGGCTTTGCACAGTACGGCTGGCAGGTGGACAGCATTTTTAACCGGATAAAAGAATACCAGGGCGATCAATTGAAAAACAGTACCCGGTACCTGAGCAAAAAGCCCGCCAAAGCAGTACTTAGCCCCCATGATGATTATACCTATGTCGGCTATCTGTATCCTGCTACGCTGGAGCAGATCAAGGCCAAAACCGTCATTATTTTCGGTGTGGCACACAAGGCTAAACAGCTGAACCTGGAAAACCGGATTATCTTTGATTCCTACGATTACTGGAAAGGGCCTTTCGGCAACGTGAAAGTGTCCGGCCTGCGGGATAAAATCATAGATAACCTGCCCAAAGGGCTGTATGAGGTGAATGACTCCATGCAGGCCATAGAGCATTCGGTGGAGGCCATGATTCCCTGGCTTCAATATTTTAACCGGAAGGTACGGATAATCTCCATTCTGGTGCCTTACATGTCGTTCGACCGCATGAAAACCATTGCCAAACCGTTGGCAGAAGCCATTAAAAAAGCCACGGCATCGGAAAATATGACCTGGGGAAAAGATTATGCTTTTATTCTTTCGAGCGACGCCGTGCACTACGGTGATGAAGACTGGGGCGGCCGGAACTTTGCTTTTTACGGTACCTCAGGCACCAGCTACGCCCAGGCCAAAGGACATGAGCTGGAGGTGATGCACACCATCAGCGGACACATCAGCGAAGGAATGATTTATAAATTTTGTGAACTTACCGTGGAGGACAAAGACTACAAAAAATATAAATGGACCTGGTGCGGCCGTTATTCTGTTCCGCTGGGACTGCTTACCATCAACACTTTAAACAAAATGCTTTACGGAGAGTCTCTGCGCGGACAGGTCATCGGTTACTCCACCAGCATCGAACGCAACCCCATCCCGGTAAAAGACCTCGACATGGGCGTTACCGCTCCGGCATACGATCACCACTGGGTAGGCTATGCAGCCATCAAATATTTTTAACCTGTTGTATGAACGATCGCGAAAAAGAGGTAGTTGAACAAACCGTTGATTTTGTCAGGCGGGAACTCTCCGGTGCAGAAAGCGGACACGACTGGTGGCACGTTTTCCGCGTATGGAAACTGGCAGAACGCATAGCGAGAGAGGAAAACGCCGACCTTTTCATAGTCAGCCTCGGAGCACTGCTGCACGACATTGCCGATGCCAAGTTCCATGACGGTGATGAAACCATCGGACCCCGAATGGCAGAGACTTTCCTGCACGCGCAACATCTTCCCGAAAATATCATTGCCGGGGTTCTGAACATTGTACGTTTTGTCTCTTTTAAAAACAGGAAAGAAAGACCTGCATTTCCATCCATAGAATTGCAGATTGTACAGGATGCCGACCGGCTGGACGCTATGGGAGCACTCGGCATTGCACGTGCCTTCAGCTACGGCGGGTTCAAAGGCAGAGAAATGTATAATCCTGATATTGCGCCTGACCCGGGCATGAGCAAAGCGGAATACAAACAATCAAAATCTACTACCATAAACCATTTTTATGAGAAACTGCTGTTGTTGAAAGATATGATGAACACTGACACAGGAAAGAAAATGGCCGGGCAACGCCACCGGTTTATGGAGAAATTTCTTCGGCAGTTTTATTCGGAATGGGAAGGGAAAAGATAAAAGACGAATCCTCCTTCGCCAGGCTTCGGCGGATAAAAAGGGAAAAGTTAAAACTCTCCACCCTGAAAAGTTCTGTTTGTTTTTTCAACTGCTTTCAGCGGGGAAGCAGCGGAGAGCAATAAATTTTACAGTGTGGCAACAGATAGCGGGAATGTGGAAGAAACGCTTTTCAGCTCCGCCGTATCCGGCTCAGGGTTTCCGGCGAAATGCCGAGATAAGAAGCAACATAATGCAACGGCACTTTCAGCAACAGGCCCGGATGCTCCTGCATAAGCATGTCATAACGCTCTTTTGCACTTAAGGTTTGCAGGGTAATGGAGCGTTTTTCCATAATAACATAATATTTCTCGATAATAGTTCGTCCGGTCTGCTGCCATTTCCAGCTTTTGCGGTATAGCGACTCCAGATTTTCCCTGGATAAAAACAACACCTCCGAATCTTCGATAGCCTGAATATTTTCGAAAGCCGGTTTCACCTCCAAAAAACTCGACATGGCCACGGCGATACTTCCCGGACCGAGGAAATAGGTGGTGGTATCTTTCCCTTTAATGTTATAAAACGAACGCATTAATCCTGTCCGGATGAAGGCCAGCCGGTCGCAAATCTGCCCTTCCCTGGTGATAAACTCATTTTTGCGAATTACTTTAACACGGAAAAGCCCAAAGTCTTCCGCCAGCTCTTCATTGGTAAAAGGCGCAACAGATTTCAATAATTTAAATATCTCCGTAAACATGGCTTTCCCCTTTTTGAGAGCCAAATTTACGAATTCTCCGGAAAATCAGGTGGTAAGTGTCTGAACGCGCATCATCAGGTCGTTAAGCTGAGCGGCATACTCGGGAGAACCGTCAATGGACACATATCCTTTGTCCACACCTTCCACAAACCCGGCCTCCCTGAGCAGTATTTTCAAAGCGGCATCCACACTGCTGAATTTCATGTGGACAAAAGGTCTGCGACGTTGATAAAGACCTTTCCCCGCCTTGGTTTTTCCTGCTTTCACCCGCAGGTAAACGGCTATGTCGGTGTCGTTCACCGAAAGCTGATAAACGCGGTCGGGTTGGCTTTTTGTCCAGGCAGCCATATCGGGATAGCTCAGCCGGTTCAGTTTGCTTAAGGCCATGGTAACCATGGAAAGTGCCATTTTCACTTTCAGATATTTTTTCAGCGGAGCTTTCGGATTTACATTGGGCATCATCAGCTTCAGCGAAAGCAACAAGCCGATGACTTTGGCAAGCAAAGCCGGTTTTGTGAGTCCTTTGATTTTTGGAAGCGCCGTGCCGCCTTTCAGGAAAGTATTCATCTTTTCCACCGTACCGAAGGAAAAAACGATATTTCCATTTTCAAAATCCTCAAAATCAAGGCCGAATTCTCCATGATCAAAATGCAGTTTACAACCTATCCGTCCCTCTTTTGTCTTAGCTTTGAAAACAACGTCTGTCTTTACTTTGGCAAACTTTCCGGCTATGACAGGATCATCCTGAAGCAAAACCTTCATCACTGGAAAAACTGCCTGAAAATACAAATTAGCCACCAATATTTCTTTGTCCATCATCGGTTTATTTTCTGATTAAAATTCGTCATCCCAGTTTTCAACCTCTTCAAAATCCTTTTGCATCACCTCCTGCACCTTCTCAATAATACCATTGGCATCGAGCTTGTAATAGGCATAAAGGTCTTCGGGATAGCCCACTTCGGAATAAATATCAGGGAAACCGACTTTCGTAAAAGCGCAGCCTTTGCCACTTTGGGCAATCACATCGGCTACCGCTGTCCCCAAACCGCCGATCACATTGTGTTCCTCAAAAGTAATGATGCGCCGGGTTTCGGTAACCGCTTTCATAATCGCTTCTTCATCAATAGGTTTAATGGTGTGCATATTGACAACCCGGATGCTCAGACCGTGATTTTTTTTCAGAAAATCAGCTGCTTCGGCAGCCTGCAAAACGGCAATACCCATGGCAATAATGGTAATATCGTTTCCGTGACGGATTTCAACGGATTTACCAATTTGAAAACCATAATCTTTGGTGGTGTAATAGTTCGGCTCAAAGCCGCGTCCGATACGGATATAAACCGGTCCCGGGCGGTCCACGGCTGCACGCACGGCATTGGCCGTTTCAATTCCGTCAGCCGGAACAATTACCGTCATATTGGCAAACGAGCGCATGATAGCGATATCTTCGGTGGCGTGGTGCGTTGTCCCTGCCGAGGCAAAAGAAACCCCGCCATGGGTTGCAATGATTTTCACATTCAGATTTTGATAGCAAATATCCGTGCGCACCTGCTCTGCAGCACGCATGGAAGCAAAAGCGGCCATTGTTGATACAAACGGCAAAAGTCCTGTACGCGCCAGGCCGGCGGCAATACCGAACATGTTTTGCTCGGCAATACCGACATTGATAAAGCGGTCGGGAAACTTTTCCTGAAAAATTCCGATTTTGGTTGATTTGGCCAGGTCAGCGGTAAGACCGACGATTTCGGGATGTTCTTCCCCCAGCTCGCACAGAACTCTGCCGTATATCTCATTTTGTGTCAGCGTATTGGCGTCATCCACCGTCCACGTGGTTCCTGTTATCTCTTTGCTCATAATGCAATTTTTGTCTTTTGTTACTTTTTTAAAATCTGTTCAAACGCCCATTGCCGCATAAACTTTGTCGATAGACTTATGGGCTTTTTCAGCCAGTTCCGAGTCGAGACTGCCGTAGTGCCACCGGGTCTGGTTTTCCATGAAGTCCACGCCATAGCCTTTCACGGTTTTGGCAATAATTACCACCGGTTTTTCGGTAACTTTTTGGGCTGTCTCAATGGCATCGGCAATCTGTTTCATACCGTTACCGTTGATTTGGATAACCTGCCAGCCGAAAGCTTTCCACTTCTCGTCTAATGGTTCCAGCCCCATAATTTTTTCCACCGGGCCGTCAATCATTTGCATGTTGCGATCCACAAAAACGGTCAGGTTTATCAGTTTGTAATGAGCACAGGTCATGGCTGCCTCCCAGTTGGTACCTTCGTTCAACTCACCATCGCCCACCATGCAGTAAGTACGGAATTTCTTGCCCTGCAACCGGGCGCCAAGAGCCATTCCGGTGGCAATGGATAATCCGTGCCCCAGCGAACCGGTGGAGGCATCACAGCCATTTATTTTGTTGGCATCGGGATGCATGCCAAATGGCGATTTGAATTTGTTGAAATCGTCCAACAGCTTTTTATCGAAAAAGCCGCGCTCGGCCAGCACCGGAGCATAGGCAATAGCTGCATGGCCTTTACTCAACACAAAACGGTCACGATCAGGGTCATCGGGATGAGCCGGGTCGATGTTCATGTATTTGAAATAGAGCGCCACCATGATATCCAGCGCACTTAATCCACCGCCAATGTGCGCTCCGCCGGCTTTCATGGTAATGTCCACTATTTCGTGTCGTAATTTTTTCGCCGTTTCTATCAAACGGATATATTCTTCATTCGTCAGTGCCATAATGCTTCATGATTTGTGTACAGAATTCATTTTGATTGCTTCAAAGGCGTCATCGGCAATTTCAAAGGTTTTTTGAATATCCTCTTCGGTGAGAGCCGCTGAGATAAACCAGTTGTGATGCGAAGTAAAATAAGCCCCTCGTTTGGTACACTCGCCACACCACTCCTGATGCAGCATCAGCGAAGGATCGTCCGTAAGCCGAAGATACGGCATGGAAGGATGACCGGTTACTTTCAAATTATATCCGCGGTCTTTAGCGATTTGCTGCAAGCCGCCGGTGATTTTCAGCCCTTTTTCGGCCAGCATAGCCGGGACATCGTTTCCTTTCAATTCCTGAATGGTAGCCAGGGCAGCAGCCATGGGAACAGCTGAGAACCAATAACTCCCGGTATAAAAAACTTTGGAAGCAGCTTCTTTCATCTCATTTGTTCCCACAAGAGCCGAAATGGGATAGCCGTTACCAATGGCTTTACAAAAAGCAATCAAATCCGGCTTAAAGCCAAAATATTCGTTGCTGCCGCGCAAGTCCAGGCGGAATCCGGTACGCACATCATCCACAATCAGCACAATCCCTTCCTGCCGGCAAAGATTTTCCACTTTTTTCCAATAACCTTCGGCAGGCAAAACATTATCCTCAAAAGTGGGATGATGATAAGGCGTGGCAATAATGCCTGCAATTTCGCCCGGATTTCTCTTTACAAAATCCTCCAGCACCTCGTAATTATTCCATTCGCCAATGAGCATATTTTCGGCATCGTCGAATAAAATACCGGGATGGTCGGGAGATTGCGTCCAGGGCGCCACACCGTGATAGCCGCCTTTGAGCCGGATAATTTTTTTCCGGCCTGTTTTAGCCCGTGCAACCATAAGTGAAAAAGTGGTGGCGTCATTTCCGTTTTTAGCAAAAAATGCCCAGTCGGCTATGGTTACCGTATTGACCAGTTCCTCAGCAAGCCTGACCATCACCTCTCCGGGTGCCGTCGCACAATTGACCAGTTCGCGCTGCAACTCGGCTGCCGATTCCACTACGGGATTATTATATCCCAAAATGACAGGGCCGTAAGCACACTCGTAATCAATAAATTCGTTGCCGTCGATATCCCAAAAGTGTGCGTCCTGTGCTTTAGAGACATAAAACGGATAATCCGAAACCGGAATGAGCGGCGCCGGACTGAAATGGCCGTAAATGCCGCAGGGAATGATTTCGGCAGCTCTTTTGAAAAGCTCCTGTGATTTATTATAACTGTATGTTTTCATGGGATTCTTATTATTTACGATACGTAATAAATGACTCTGTCAAGAATAAGGTTGATGCCGTCGAGGATGGGAATTTGCCCTTTTATCATAACCTCGCCCAGCGCAATGGCCGTGAACGGGTCTGATTTTCCGTTCAGAAAATCATTGGCAACACGGTTGTTTTTCATAAGCAACATGGCATCGGGCCGGGTAGCTTTTCCTTTGCCTGCCATAATTTTGCCGTTGTTGATTTCAAGATACACATCCGGTCCGTCAGGGAGCACGCTCATCTGCAAAGTGCCGTCGGGAAGGTGCGAAGCCGTAAACTTTGCTCTTTTGTCGTAAAGGGCAATTTCGGGCAATGCAAAAGCGGCAATGGTCAACGTAAAAAGCGTGTTCATCCGGATATAATGCTCGTCCGGGTTTTCCACCTTCCCGGGACGGAGGAAATGCTCCAGCCGTTGGGTGAGTTGCGTAAACTGCTTTTGCAGAAACCCCAGCTTAGTGAAGCCTTTCAAAGGAATGGGGTTGGCTTTTCCATCGAACATTTTGTTCAGATGCCCGCACGACGAAAACCACAGAGTAACCTGCGATTTTGCCGCTTTGCCTCTGCCCACTGTGCACTGACCGTTTTTAAAATACACCCATGCTTTCGGTCCGCTTTTAACGGAAAACTGAATGCAGATTTTTTTGCTTTCGATGATCGCACGGGCTACGTCATCGTAAGCCACCAAATCCTCCAAAGTCTTTAGAACAGCGTAGAGATTAATACCTGCTTTTATCTTTTGTTGCGACATAAAATGAGTGTTTTAAAATTTTTTTTAAAGTTAAAACGCATTTAACAGAAGTTTCTTGACATTTGTCAAGAAATGAAACAGATAAAAGATTTTTCTTTGAGCAAAAATATTGAGCACTTAATACCCTACCCTGACGAGGTATTATTGTTTTTGAATTCCGGTTTCTGTATCAGCGAGAGCTGTGTACTCATTTGTAAATGGTAAAAAGTATCTCTATATTTGGCAGCTCATAAGCACCTGATTTCAAGTTTATAATTATTAAGACTTCTCAACTATGGCAAAAACAAATTACAAAGTGTACGGATATCGATGGGTTATTCTGGCAATTTTTATGTTGATTTCTATTGTGATTCAGCTGCAATGGCTTGCTCATGCAGCTGTTGAGCGACCTGCCGAAATTTTTTACCGCGGGCAGTTCAACCCTGATTCATTTTTTAACATCGATTTTCTTGCCATGGTTTACATGCTGGTTTACATCATTATGAGTTTCCCGGCTTCTTATATTATCAACACTTACGGCATCCGGAAGGCTATTGGCCTCGGGGCGGTGATTGCAGCTGCTTCCGGACTGCTGAAGGGTTTTTATGCCGACAGCTTCCTGATGGTGGTAGTGGCGCAGGTGGGATTGGCGGTAGCACAGCCATTTATTCTGAATGCCGTAACCGCCGTTACGGTTCGCTGGTTTCCTTTACGCGAAAGAGGGCTGGCGGCAGGGCTGGCTATTCTGGCGCAATATCTCGGTATTATCTTTGCTATGCTGATAACACCGGTTTTTATCGGAACCAACCCCCATGAGCCCGGCTATGGAGGCGGCTTTCCGCATATGCTTATGGTTTACGGCTGGCTTACTTTCGGGGCGGCTGTCATTACGCTTTTGCTGCTGAAAGAAAAGCCTCCCACACCGCCGGCTGCTGACGATTTAGTCCGGCAGAGCTTCTATAAAGGCCTCAAACACATTCTGAAACAACGCGATATGGTACTGATAATTCTTGTCTTTTTGGTAGGACTGGGCATTTTCAATGCCATCAGTTCCATGACCGATTCCATCTCGGCCAACCTCGGCGTACAGGATTCCAATGGTTTGATTGGAGGCCTCATGCTCATTGGAGGTATCTTCGGGGCGTTGATAATCCCGGCCTTATCGGACAAATACCGTATGCGTAAGCGGTTTTTGGTGATTTGTACCATTGGTGCGCTGCCCGGCGTATTGGGTTTAAGCCTTACGGGATATTTTATTCACAATCCCGCTGTGATTTACGATGTAGCGCTTGCTTCCGCGTTTATTCTCGGCTTTTTCATTATGAGCGCCGGACCGGTAGGCTTTCAGTATGCCGCCGAAATCAGCTATCCGGCTCCCGAGTCCATCTCGCAGGGCCTGCTTCTCTGGGTAGGTCAGATATCGGGGTTGCTGTTTGTAGCCGGCATGAGTATCCGCAACAACTTTTATCTGAACGGTTGGATGATTCTCTTCAGCATACTAATGCCCGTGGTGGTTGTGCTGACTTTGATGACAAAAGAGTCGCCCATGATTATTACGGAAAAGGATAAAATGAAAGCAGAACAGGTAACTTCGGAGCAAACCTGATAAACATCTCGAATTTGTGTCGTCCCTTCCGAAGCCAAGTCTGCTAAACTTATCTTCCGAATAAGGGAGGTACAGAAAAAGCACAGAAAATAAAAGTCCTGAGAATCATTGATTCTCAGGACTTTTTATCTCAATTTACAAAACAGGAACTAACTGTTTTCAGGACGCAGTTTGCGGACGGCAGCGCCGGTTTGCCACATCTCCGAGTTACGAATTTCATCCAGTTCTTTGGTGAGTTTTTTGCGATAATCGGGCTGGCGGTTGGCTTCGATGGTAATGCGGGCTTCGTTACCGCTGGCTACACTATCGTAAAGTTTGTCGAACACAGGGGCCACTGCATCGCGGAAACGGTTTTTCCAGTCGAGGGCTCCTCTTTGGGCTGTTGTTGAGGTATTTGCATACATCCAGTCCATACCGTTTTCGCCCACGAGCGGTAGCAGACTTTGTGTCAACTCTTCCACGGTTTCATTGAAAGCTTCCGAGGGGGAATGACCTTTTGAGCGCAACTTATTATACTGCGCTTCCATAATTCCGGCAATGGCTCCCATTAATACGCCACGTTCGCCGGTGAGGTCGCTGTAAACTTCTTTTTTGAAATCAGTTTCAAACAGATAGCCCGAGCCAATACCAACACCAAGCGCCAATGCTCTCTCTTCAGCTCTTCCGGTAGCATCCTGAAAAACAGCAAAGCTTGAATTCAAACCTTTACCGGCCACAAAAAGCCGCCGAAGTGATGTTCCGGAGCCTTTCGGCGCCACAAGAATAACATCCACATCTTTGGGAGGAACAATACCTGTCTGGTCGTTAAAGGTTATTCCAAAACCATGAGAAAAGTAAAGTGCTTTCCCGGGAGTCAGATTTTTCTTTACCGTCGGCCATTGAGCAATTTGTCCGGCATCTGAAAGCAAATATTGAATAATGGTTGCTTTTTCGCATGCTTCTTCAATTTCAAAGAGGTCTTTGCCCCCTACCCATCCGTCTTTCTCTGCTTTGTCCCAGGTAGGAGAGTTTTTTCGCTGACCCACAATCACATTAAAACCGTTGTCTTTCAGGTTAAGCGATTGTCCGGGTCCCTGAACACCATAGCCAATCACGGCAATGGTTTCATTTTTTAATACTTCGCGGGCTTTTTCCAGAGGAAACTCCTCGCGGGTTACGACGTTTTCTTCCACGCCACCGAAATTAATTTTTGCCATAGGTAATTTTTTTATTGTTTAACGTTTATAAATCAGATAAATATCAAAGTACAAAACTCAAATTACAAAAAACAAATAAACCCAAATGATGACTGAATGAAAGAAATACTAAACTTTTTCATGCAGATTTTTGAAAATTGAGATTTATTTGTCATTTGATTAATTGCGATTTGTTTTTTGTAAAGATTTACTTTTTATTCCTCTCTGCATCCATCTCTTCGAGATACTGCACCAGTTCTTTGATTTGCCTGGTAATGGCTACCCGTCCCGACCGGGCAAACTGCAATACGCCGTAAGGATGTAATTTTTCCAGTAATGCGCTGGTTTCATCTTTATGTCCGGTTCGTTCGATCACAACGTACTCCGGGGTTATCTCCAGAAAATGGGCGTGATTTCCCCGGACGATCTGCTCTATTTTGTTACTGGCCATCAGTTCACCTGTCCGTACTTTGTAAAGTGCAACTTCCTCGTGAATAATGTCTTCGCCGGTATGCACAAATACTTTCAGCGCATCAATTAGTTTCTCCATTTGGCCGGCTACTTTTTGTACCATCTCATCCGTTGTAAACACAACAAGGGTAATCATATGGACGCCTTTAACAGCTGACTCGGAGGCGGTAACACTTTCGATATTGATTTGCCTGCGCGTTAAAATAACCGTAACCTGGTTCAATACACCGATGTGGTTTTCCGTAAACAGGGAAATAGTGAATTCTTTATTCATAACGGGAATACTTAAGGATTATGGGATTCGAGAATAACATCGGAAACCGACTTGCCGGGTTCAATCATCGGAAAGATGTTTCCTTCCTTTTCAATGGAAACTTCCAGTATGTAAGCTTTGTCGGAAGCCAGCATTTGATCAATTGCTCCGTCTAAGTCTTTGCGCTCCTTCACAAGCGTACCGGAAATACCAAAGCCCTCTGCTATTTTTATAAAGTCGGGGTTTATCATTTTGGTAGAAGCATATCTTTTGTTGTAAAACATATCCTGCCACTGCCGAACCATACCGAGAAAACTATTGTTAAGCAGGACTATCTTTACCGGTGTCTGGTATTGCATAATGGTGCCTAATTCCTGAATAGTCATTTGGAAACCACCATCGCCCACAAAAAGAATAACCTCTTTTTCGGGTTGAGCAAGTTTGGTGCCGATGGCTGCCGGCAAACCAAAGCCCATAGTTCCCATTCCCCCGGAGGTAATCAGGCTGTTGGGAAGTTTATAATCATAATACCGTGCCGCTGCCATTTGATGTTGTCCCACATCGGTTACTACGTTGGCTTCGCCCCGGGTTTTCTTCGAAATCAGGTGGACAACTTCACCCATTCTGATTTTGCCACTGTTAGGATTTGTTTCCTTATCAATAACCAAATGCTGCTCTTTTTCATCCAGTTTTCTGAAACTTTGCAGCCACTGTTCGTGCCTGTTTTCGTTAACTAACGGGAGCAGTTTCGTTAATGCCTCTTTGGCATCGGCATGAATCACAACATCTATGTGAACATTTTTATTAATTTCGGTTTTGTCAATTTCAATATGAATAATTTTAGCCCGTTTTGCGTAGGTGGACAATTTCCCGGTAACACGATCATCGAAACGCATGCCAATGGCAATCAGCAAATCAGCTTCGTTGGTATTCACATTTGAGCTGTAGCTTCCATGCATACCAAGCAAGCCCTCAAAAAGCGGATGACCGGAAGGGAAAGCCGACAAACCCAGCAGCGTGGCAGCCACCGGAGTTCCGGTTTTTTCGGCAAGCGCTTTTAACTCCTCTTCTGCCCTGGCAATTAACACCCCGTGTCCTGCCAGTATCATGGGCTTTTCGGCCTGATTAATGAGCCTGGCCGCCTCCTCAATAATATTTTCTTCTACTGGTGCCAGCTTAGGATTGTAACTGCGGATCCAGGTGCACTTTTCATAAGAAAAATCAACAGACGCCAACAAAGCATCTTTGGTAATATCAATAAGAACGGGCCCGGGTCTTCCCGTACCGGCAATAAAAAACGCCTTGGCAAGGATATTGGGAATTTCTTCAGCTTTTCTAACCTGATAATTCCATTTGGTTACCGGCGTGGAGATGCCCAAAATATCAGTTTCCTGAAAAGCGGCAGTACCAATAAGATTGGAAATGACCTGTGCCGTTATGAAAACTACCGGAATAGAGTCGAGGAAAGCATTGGCAATGCCCGTTACAAGATTGGTGGCACCCGGCCCGGAAGTGGCAAAGCAGACGGCCGTTTTGCCGCTAACCTGTGCATAAGCCTGCGCTGCATGTGCTGCACCCTGCTCGTGGCGGGTGAGGATATGCCTCAGACTTCCCTCCACCTCCATGAGCTCGTCATAAATAGGCATAATGGCACCTCCGGGATAGCCGAAAATGGTGTTCACGCCTTCTTCGAGGAGCGATTGTACCACGGCTTTGGCACCATTCATGGTTTCGGTTTGTTTCACTTGTTTCATAAACTTCAATTTTTCATGTTGATATCAGAGATTGTATTTGCTTTGGAACGATTATTATTAAATAATCCGGATGGCTCCCTGGTCGGCAGAGCTCACGAGACGGGCATAAGCTTTCAGGGAAGCCGGGATGACCCGATTACGCTCCAATGGTGTAAATGCTTTTTCTCCGCGAGCAAGCTGTCTTTCCTTTCTTTTTTCAAATTCTTCATTTGTCACTTGCAGGTGAATCTTCCTTTCGGCAATATCAAAATCGATAATGTCGCCATCTTCGATAAGGGCAATTTCGCCACCGGCAGCAGCTTCGGGAGAAATATGGCCAACGGACAAACCGGAAGTGCCGCCCGAAAACCTGCCATCGGTAATGAGCGCACAATCTTTGTCCAGTCCTTTTGATTTGAGATAAGAGGTGGGGTAAAGCATCTCCTGCATGCCCGGTCCGCCTTTGGGGCCTTCGTAGCGGATCACCACCACATCGCCTCTTTCCACTTTTCCACTCAGAATACCATCCACCGAATCTTCCTGCGATTCAAATACCCTGGCTTTTCCGCTAAAGACAAACATGGAAGGTACAACGCCGGCGGTTTTCACAATACAACCTGTGCGGGCAATGTTTCCAAACAGTATTGCCAGCCCGCCATCCTGACTATAGGCATGTTGCACATCGCGAATACAGCCATTTTCCCTGTCCAAATCCAGTGTTTTGAAATGGTTGCTTTGCGAAGCCATCCGCAGGCTCGGGACAAAAGCAGGCGCACTGGAATAAATCTCATCCGCTTCCGCAGTGTGCAATTTCCGGTTGACATCGTATCTGCCAATGGCCGTTTTCAAATCGGGCGCATCCACTCTTTTCACGGAAGTGTCAAGCAATCCGGCTTTTTCCAGTTCACCCATAATACCCAAAACACCTCCGGCACGGTTCACATCCTGCATGTGGTAATGTGAGCTGGGTGAAACTTTACAGAGGTTAGGAATCTTTCGTGACAAAGCATCAATGTCTGTCATATCAAAGTCCACCTGTGCCTCACGGGCAATGGCCAAAAGGTGTAAAACCGTGTTGGTGGAACCGCCCATGGCAATGTCCACCGCCATGGCATTGATGAAGGTCTCGCGTGTGGCTATGGAACGGGGCAAAACGCTGTCGTCGCCATCACGGTAGTAGCGGAAAGTGTTTTCTACCAAAAGTTTAGCTGCCTTTTCAAATATAGCGACCCTGTTTTTGTGCGTAGCCACAACCGTTCCGTTACCGGGAAGCGCCAGCCCAAGCGCTTCGTTAAGGCAGTTCATGGAATTGGCCGTAAACATACCCGAGCAGGAGCCGCAGGTGGGGCAGGCAATTTTCTCCACTTCATGCAACTCCTCATCACTCACCGACTCATCGGCAGCGAGCACCATGGCATCCACAAGGTCGTAATTTTTCCCATTCCGGCTACCGGACTCCATGGGCCCGCCCGAAACAAAAACAGCAGGAATGTTCAGCCGCATGGCCGCCATCATCATGCCCGGCGTAATCTTGTCGCAGTTGCTAATACAAATCATGGCATCCACGGTGTGGGCATTGCAGACATATTCCACACTATCGGCAATCAAATCGCGCGAAGGCAGAGAATAAAGCATCCCTGCGTGTCCCATGGCGATACCATCGTCGATGGCAATGGTGTTAAACTCGGCCGCAAAGCAGCCCTCGGCTTCAATAAGTTTTTTAATGTGCTGACCGGCTTCATGCAAATGCACGTGTCCGGGAACAAACTGGGAAAAGGAGTTGACAATGGCAATAACCGGTTTGTTAAACTGACTTTCCTGCATGCCATTGGCCCGCCACAAGCTTCTTGCGCCGGCCATGTTCCTCCCCGAAGTTGATACGAGACTTCTTAACGGATGTGCCATAAATTTTTGTTTAAAAAAAAACTCTCCGGTTACGACCGGAGAGTTTTACATATTAATTATTTTATACGAGTCTCCGGTTCATGGGGTTTTATCCACAAGTACGAGAATAGAAATAATAACATAAATTCTATAAAAGACCCAACTCATTTGTTTCGTTATTTTGATGAGGTAAAAATAGAAACTATTTGAGAAAGTCAAGTTTTTTCTCAAATTTTTTATCATAAACATTATCAATCCGATTTATTGTAACAAACTAATAGCCCCCATAAACATGTTGATTACGTATAGGTTACACCCGGATAACAAATTGTAAAAAAAATTGATCTTTCAGAGACAAAAAAAGCGAACCCATGTTATGCAAACGATTGATACGGACAAAACAGACAAAAAGCATAGTGAAAGAAGTATTATTGAAAAGAATTTCTTTGGACGGCAAAAGGAATGAAGAATGAAATAATGATGAGCTTTGAAAAAACCATTCAAAGTGGCACGGTAAAATCCTCTTATATACTTTTAAGGATTCCCCACTAAGAACTCCTCGACGAATTGCCGTATCTCTTCATCCTCCGGTGAAAACCAGTGAATCTCCTTATCTTTTTTAAACCAGGTGAGCTGACGTTTTGCATAACGGCGGGTGTTGGTTTTAATCTTATCTACAGCTTCTTCCAATGTTAATTCTCCATCGAGATAAGCAAATAATTCTTTATAGCCCACTGTATTAAGTGCATTCTTATGACGAAAAGGAAGTGCACTCCGCGCTTCTTCAAGCCATCCGTTGGAAAGCATAATTTCCGTACGACGATTAATGCGGGCAAACAGTTGCTCACGCGGTAAATCCAAGCCGATTTTCAAAATATTGAAGTCCCGCTTTTGCGGTTTGTTTAAGCGCAGTTCAGAATATTTTTGACCTGTTTGCAGACAAACCTCAATGGCACGCATGAGCCGTTTGTGATTTTTCCGGTCCACCTGCTCATAGTATTCGGCATCCAGCTGTTGCAACTGTTGTTGTAATACTTCAATGCCCTGCTGCTGCCACTTTTCCTGCAATGTTTTCCGCAACAGCGGATCAGGGTCAGGAAGGCTGTCGATGCCTTTGCACACCGCATCAATGTACAACCCGGAGCCTCCGGTCATGATTAGAAGGTCATGCACCCGGAATTTTTCTTTTAGCAAAGCCATCACATCCTGCTCAAAACGAGACACGTTATAGTCATCGTTAAGAGACAAATTTCCAACAAGATGATGTGTCACCTTGGATAGTTGTTGTGCTGTAGGCGCAGCTGTACCAATGGGAATTTCGCGATAAAACTGACGGGAATCGGCAGAGATAATTTCCGTATCGAAATATTTTGCCAGCCGAATGGCCACATCGGTCTTTCCTGAAGCCGTTGGCCCCAAAACCACCACAAGCGTTTTTTTCTTTGCCATGGGAGATTTATTTTTGAGGGAAATATTTCCGGCTGACCACCTGCAATCCCATAGATTCGCCTGTTTTGAGCATGTAATCGAAAGCTTCGGCAAATTCGTGGTGAATTATCCCGTCCAAAATAGCTTCACGGATGACTGTTTTAATATTGCCGACCGTTTTGGAAGGTTTCAGTCCGAAAGTCTCCATAATAATTTCTCCGCTTATGGGAGGCTGCCAGTTGCGGATACGATCCTTTTCCTCAACCTCTTTCAGCTTTTGTCGTACCAGCTCAAAATTTTTCAGGTAGCGTTTTACTTTAGCTTCGTTTTTGGAAGTTATGTCGGCTGTACTGAGTATCATCAGATCATCAACATCGGCATCGGCATCAAAGAGCAGCCGGCGCACGGCAGAATCGGTAACGATATCCTGTGCCAGCACAATAGGGCGCAAATGCAGCAGCACCAGCTTTTGTACATACCGCATTTTTTCGTTGCCCGGAAGTTTCAGCTTTTTGAAAATTCGCGGAACCATTTTCGCACCGATAAACTCATGTCCATGGAAAGTCCAGCCCGCCTTCGGGTCGAAACGTTTGGTTACCGGCTTGGCAATGTCATGCAGAAGCGCTGCCCAACGCAACCAGAGATCGTCCGATACTCTGGCAACATTATCCAGCACTTCCAGCGTATGATAAAAATTGTCTTTGTGGCCTTTCCCGCTTATCACCTCCACCCCTTTCAGCTCGGTAAAAGCAGGAAAGATTTGTTTCAGCAGTCCCGACTCATCCAACAGTTTAAACCCGCAACTGGGTTTGTCGGCCAGGATAATTCTGTTCAGTTCATCGATTACACGCTCCTGGGAGACGATGGAAATCCGGTTTTTGTTTCGCTTGATGGCAGCAAAGGTCTCTTCTTCAATGGTAAACTCCAGTTGTGTGGCAAACCGGATGGCGCGCATCATACGTAGCGGATCATCCGAAAAAGTAATATCAGGATCAAGTGGTGTACGAATAATTTTCTTTTCCAAATCTTTCACCCCATCAAAAGGGTCATATAGTTGCCCGAAATCCTTTTCATTCAGACTTATGGACAACGCGTTGATGGTGAAATCGCGGCGGCGCTGGTCGTCTTCCAGCGTTCCATCTTCCACTATGGGCTTGCGTGAGTTTTTCCGGTACGATTCTTTTCGCGCCCCCACAAACTCCAGCTCCCAGCCTTTAAAACGAATCATGGCAGTACCGAAGTTCTTGAAATAACGGGCTGTGGTTTCCTTTCCGAGAAAATCAGCCAGTGTTTTGGCAAAGGCAATGCCGCTGCCTGCCACCACGAAATCCACATCTTTCGACGGACGTTCCAGCAGCAAATCACGGACAAAACCGCCGATGACATACACCTGGGTTCCGGTCTGCCGCGCAACGGTTGCCACCGAAGTAAAAGGTTCTTTTTCTATCTGTTTCCTGAAGTCGTCCATACGCCGGCAAAAGTACTAAAATCCGGTCGTTTACCGGTATATGAATTTATGGCAAAAGGATGTGGACAGGATTCTCCTAAACGCTCAATACCACAGCTCTTTACCGCAGCACCTTTAGGTGGTTTAGAGCCATCGCCTACACAACGACCCTGATAGACCTTCTATCATCTTATTTACAGCATTCAACCATTTTATTGCCGTGGTTGATTCTTGGCATACTATGGTGCGTTTGGCATTTTACAACTCCAAATTTTCAGTTTACCACTATGTTTTTTTTATTGCTATCATCTTCATTTTCAGTACTCAGCCCGAACGGCTGAGGCTCTTCAGTCGGGCGGGTATCTGCCAAATGCACTATATTTTTGTTATAGGCTTTATTTTCATCTCATTCTAATCAGGGAATTTGTAACATTTCCTAAATTATGTGAAAGCAAGGCAAATAATATACTTCCACTTCTTACGGTCATCCACCCCCAAAAAAATCCAAATGACATTGTGAAAAA
>BTTE01000048.1:0-23754 GCA_036244975.1 bacterium
CGGCATTTTTTCCGTACTTTTGTTTTTCAAGTTTAAAAGGAAAAAAGATGACAAAGTATCGTACGAACAAACGCTTGTTGTGGCTGATGATTTTGGTGTTTTCGGTTTCCGGCATGCTTCAGGCGCAAAAGAAGCCGGGTTCGGTTGAGCTTCCCGGCAAATACCAAAATTATACCCTTTTGCCCAACGGATGGCGGCTGACTCCGGCCGGCAAACAAATTCCCGTAGGTGAGTTGCCGCTCAACATGGTGGTTACCAGGAACGGGCGATATGCCATTACGTCCAATAGCGGTATGGGTATTAACTCTTTGTCGGTGGTTGACTTAAAAACGTTGAAAGAAGTGCGGCGGTACGTTGTGAGCAATACCTGGGTGGGATTGACTTTTGGTCCTAACGACAAACGGTTGTACGTTTCCGGTGGGAATAACAATGTTGTGTATGTTTTCAATTTTAAAAAGGGAAAACTCTATCCGGCTGATACCCTGGTGATTGGACAAAAATTCCCGAAAGGAGATATTTCGCTCACCGGACTGGCTGTCAATAATAAGAAAAACCAACTACTGGCGGTTTCGCAGAAAAGCAACATGCTTTATGTTGTTGATCTGAAGAGTAAAAAAGTGATAAAAAAGGTAGCAATGCCCGGCAAATGCTATGATATTGTAATCAATCATGCCCAAAGTTATGCTTATGTTTCTATTTGGGGGAAAGCCACAGTGGTCGAAATTGACTTAAACAATTACACCATTACCCATCGTTATAAAACCGGAGATCATCCCAACGATATGGTTATCAGCCCCGATGACAGCCGGCTTTTTGTTGCCAATGCCAATAACAACAGTGCTACGGTTATCGATTTGGTAAAAAATGAGATCAGCGAGACAATCCATACGGCGCTGCTTCCCGATTTGCCTTATGGCAGCACCCCCGATGCGCTGGCTCTGTCGCCGGATGGTGATAAATTGCTCATTGCTAATGCTGATAACAATTATCTCGCTGTCTTTGATGTGGGAAAACCCGGCTATGCCAGAAACCTCGGTTTTATTCCTGTCGGGTGGTATCCAACGGCTGTGCAGTATCTGAAATCGGGGAAAATTGTGGTTGCCAACGGAAAAGGAATTTCTTCGCGGGCTAACCCCGATGGCCCTGTTCCCAATAAAAGACGACCGAAAAACTGGATGGAAAATTATACGGGAACCATGTTTAAAGGAACTGTTTCGGTGATAGATTTTCCGCAAAGCAAAGTGCTGGCTGAAATGAGCCGAAAAGTTTATGATAACACCCCTTTCATCAAAAAGGTGAAAGAAGAAAGCAACCAGTCTGTTATTCCCAAAAGGCCTGATGGCAAAGGAAGTTCTCAGATAAAGCACATTTTTTATATTATTCGTGAAAACCGGACCTATGATCAGGTTTTGGGCGATATGGCCGAAGGAAACGGTGATTCCGCTCTCACCTTGTTTGGCAGGAAAGTTACGCCCAATGCACATAAGCTGTCAAAAACATATACGCTTTATGATAATTTTTATGTCGATGCGGAGGTTAGCGCCGATGGACACAACTGGTCCACAGCCGCTTATGCCACCGATTATGTAGAGAAATTGTGGCCGGTGGATTATGGTCGCAGAGGACAAAAATATACTTTTGAAGGAGGAACTCCTGCAGCTGCACCATCTTCAGGTTATATTTGGAACGATGTGTTAAATCATCATAAAACATTTAGAGATTATGGCGAGTTTGTTCCCGGGAGAAAAGATAAAAACGGCAATTATGAAGCACGCGATAAAGATTTGCGTCCTTATACAGATAATAAATATCCTGGTTTTAATCTTTCTTTTCCCGATTTAACGCGTTATAAAATCTGGGCTCATGATTTCGACAGCATAATGGCTATTGGCAAAGTTCCTCAGTTTAACCTGATACGTTTGCCCAACGACCATACCCGCGGCACACGTCCCGGAAATCCGACACCTACTGCCTATGTGGCCCGCAACGATTATGCACTCGGTTTGATAGTGGATAAGGTTTCGCACAGCAACATCTGGAAAAGCAGCATTTTGTTTGTGTTGGAAGACGATGCGCAAAACGGCCCTGACCATGTGGACGCTCACCGGTCTGTGTTGCTCGTCATCGGGCCTTATGTGAAACGGCATTTTGTGGATCACACCATGTACTCCACTTCCGGTGTGTTGAAAACTATGGAGTTGATTTTGGGACTTCCACCCATGACACAGTACGACCTTGCTGCTCATGCCATTCTGCATTCTGTTACCGACACGGCTTATTTGAAAAGCTATAATGCCGCTATTCCCAAAGTGGATATGAACAAGCTGAACACACGGTATTCGTATGGCGCCAAATTATCGGAGAAATTAGACTTTTCCCATGCAGATGCCATTCCCGACGGGTTGTTTAACAAAATTATCTGGAAAGCTGTAAGAGGGGCCAATTCTGTTGTCCCGGCTCCTGTTCACAGTGCTTTTGTCAATGAAAAAGCCATGCCGGACGATAATGATAAATAGGTAGCATACTTTTTTGTAAAGATTTTCTGCTACATATTTATCGGTATAATTTATCAGGCAAGATGGCGTAGAATGCTAATAATAAACCCCGTACGGAAAACTTTCCGTACGGGGTTAACTTTATTAATGGAATAGCAGAAAAAAATCAGATAATTAAATTGCTAAAATAAAAACCATAGTTGGAGGTAAATAGAATTGTTATCTGAAGATTTTCTTCCGGAGCCGTCATAATTATCTACAGCTCCATTAAATTTATTATAGGCGGTATAAATCAGGGAAATTTTGGTGTTTTCCCATGGCAAAAAGTCAACCTGGGTCATAAGGCCGCTGCTGTTTGGAAGCCCCATTCTGCTTCCTGATACGGAAGCCGGAGCATAAATAATATTGTCTGAACTGCCTTTGTAGTTAAAATACCCGAGGGTAAACTTATAACCTTTCCTAAGGAAGATACTCGCATCCGTTTTAAAGGAATTAATCTTATCTGTCAAAAATTGAGTATCCCCGGCTCCGTAACTGGCATTAAATTCTTGTTTCTCAGCGATATAGCTACTATGCAGGGTAAATTGACCCTTTGCAAAATAATACTCATACTGAAGGTCAAAGCCAAAATCAGTATAATTATCCGTTGCCCCGGAAACCCCTGTGGGATACAAGCTGGTTGATAATCCGAAAGTACCCACTTCGAGATAACTTTTTGTCCATTGGTGTTGTATGGCAACGCGCCAGTACGGACTTAATCCTTTAATCGTCATTACGGATGAATTGTCGGGAGGAAAAACTGTTCCGAATGGTGCTGTCCGATATACGCTAAAACCCAGATAGAGCGTGTTGCCAAACAGCCCGTAGGTACCGGCACCCAATGTCCCCATAAGGCCTCCTTCAACCATTGTACCTGCCGATGGGGCCGGCGCTATGCCGGAAGCCGAATAAGGATAGCTCCATGGTGAGGCGGTATTCCATACATCCCCCATCATAGGACCATTATCCATGGTTAAACCATACAAGAGAGACGTTTTCCCCATCTGGGTAGTATTGGAATAACGAATATCAAGCATGTCAATTCCAAAAGCTCCCTCATCGTCCTCCATGGAAACTTGTATAAAGGAACCAAAATGAGGAGCGATTAAACCCCCGTAATAGAGACTCAATGATTGTGGGAATTCAATATTATTATTTTGCGTTCCGGGTATACTTTTTGCCAGGCGGGTAACCCCGGTGTTAAATCCCACAGATATCTGGGGAATATTAAGCAGTTTTAATACAGCCCTGCTGCTTTTACCGTTTGAAGAAGTTTCTTTATTGACAATGGTCTTTATGTTCGTCATGGCATAACCGTTTAACTTAAACTGTCTCCCAAAAGATGTGAGTTCCGGAAATACCGTATGGCAGGCGGAGCATGACAAACCCGTTTGCCGTGCAAAACTCGGAATGGCTTGTACCGTTCCCGAACTGAATACTAAGAAAAGAAAGGCGACGAATCCTCCCACAAGTGATAGTCCGTTTTTTTTAAGAAAAGATATCTTTTTGATTTTCTCTTCTTCACATGATAATTTATTCTTCATAATTTCAAGGATTTGTTAATAATTAAACAAGATAATCTATTTATAATGAATTTTCCAAATGCCGGCTGTTACAACCGTTTAATAACTTTTTAAAGAATTTTAAGAGTGTAAATTTATCCTCATCCGGACATTCCTTATGTGATATATGTCACATAAGGAATTTACTGCTACAGATTACTTTGGGCAAAATCCTGTTTTATAGGTTAATATCCCCTTAATGCAGATTGTTTTTAAATTAACAACTCAAATGCGATGCAAGCACTTATCTTATACTTTACATTAAAGTCGTTTAAAGTTAAATGTGGATTCTGAGGCGAAATATATTGATATTCAAGGCGATGATTAGTTTTCATTCTGCGCCATTGTTGTGAAATAAAAAACTAATTGAAACCCAATGAAACCCAATGAAACCCAATGAAACCAAGGTATTTCTCGTAAATTTTCTGCTAAACTTTAAACAACTTCATTTAATAATCGGGAGACGCTGCTAAAAACAGTAGTTTTCCATTTTGGTTTTTTCGTTATCATTGCAACTCAATAAAAACAATGAAACGTTTCATGCTGTTTGCGGCTGTTTTAGGAGGTGTTGTTTTGAGTTCGTGTAACAAAACCAACATTAATCCCAACGACCCGCGGGCGATTATCCAAATTGATATTGACCCTAACTCCACCTTTTATCAAGGGTTAAATACCGTGGGGGGGTGGATTTATGTCGCCAATGGCGATCAGGACGCCTATATCGGGCCGGGTTCGCGTGGTGTGATTATTTATCGCGAAAGCCAGAGCAGTTTCAAAGCTTACGACCGCCTGCCACCCAATGATCCCGACAAATGTGATAACGGCAGCAAGCGTACACAGCTTGTTGTAGGAAAATATTACCCTTTTGCGAAAGATGAGTGTACCGGAAATACTTATCAGTTATTGGATGGTTCGCTGATTCAGGGAAACGGTCGCTATCCTTTGATTGAATATCATGCAGTTTATGATGGGAATCTGTTGCATGTTTTTAATTGATAATCGGTGGAACCGAAATCATTATTGGCAGGCAACAAAGTTTTTCGAATTAGCCACATTTGGAATAGCCGCAGGCGCCGCATGTGAGGCAGCCATCTTGGTAAACCAGCGTTTCTTCGCCACATTCGGGGCAGACTTTGCCCGCCGCTTTTTCACCATCCTGCAGATAACGCTTCAGCGCTCTCACCACACCGTTTTTCCAGGTGTTGATGTTGTCTTCTTCCACGTTGAGGTTTCCCACGAGGGTAACTACATAAGCTAATGGCATACCATGACGGAGAAGGCCGGAAATAAGCCGGGCATAATTCCAGTAAGTTTTATCAAATGAGCGCGATAGGCCTTCTATGGTAATTTTGTAGCCCTGTTTATCTTCAAATTGGAAATCGTAACGTGAATGTTCGCCCTTTTTCTTATACTTTATGACCCATCCTTTTTCTATTGCCGGCGGCAAATAGAAGTCATCCGCTTTCCCGGTAAAAATTTCGTACGGCCGGCCATCGAGTTTTCCTACTACGGCAATCCATTTTTCGTAATTATTTTGAAAGCGAAGGATATTGGCTTCCAAAACTTTGGGTCTCGGGGGGGCGCTTGTTTCTTTAAATGCATTTTCTTCTTTCTTATCATTACTTACCAGTACCCCCGCACGGGAACCTTCACGGTAAATAGTCATTCCCTTACATCCGCTCTCCCAGGCAGTCGTGTAAATGTCGCTGACCATCTCTTCCGCCACATTTTCGGGAATATTGACTGTAACGCTAATGGAATGGTCCACCCACTGCTGGATTTTCCCCTGCATTTTCACCTTGCTCACCCAATTGATATCGGCTGAGGTAGCTTTATAATAAGGTGATTTTTTAATGATTTCCTGCAACTGCTCATCCGAAAGACTCTTCACCGCGTCCACATTATAATCATTCAACTTTAGCCACACTTTAAACTTGGGATGAAACACATTGTACTCTTCCCAGGTATCGCCAACCTCATCCACAAAACTAACCGTTACGTTTTTATCATTGGGATTCACTTTGCGTCGCCGTTTATACGAGACCATAAAAACCGGCTCAATGCCGGAAGTAGTTTGTGCACAAATACTTACGCTTCCGGTTGGGGCAATGGTAAGCATAGAAATATTGCGTCGTCCCACCCGTTTCATTTTTTCATACAGGTTGGGTGCATTTTCTTTTATGCGATTTATGAACGGATTGTTCTGCTCGCGTTCTGCTTCATAAACGGGGAAGCTGCCCCGCTCTTCTGCCAGATCAACGGAGCTGCTGTAAACTTCGAGTGCCAAAAGACGATGGACTTCCACGGAAAAATTAATGGCATCATCGGAGCCGTACCGCAAGCTCAAAGCAGCAAGCATATCTCCTTCGGCGGTAATCCCAATTCCCGTACGACGTCCCATTAACGATTTTTCACGAATTTTTTCCCAAAGCCGCCGTTCGGTATATTTTATCTCCTCCGATTCGGGATCAGCATCAATTTTGGCCAGAATAGCATCCACTTTTTCCACCTCAAGGTCCACAATGTCATCCATCATACGATGGGCAATATGCACGTGCTTGCTAAACAAATCGCCATTGAAATAAGCCTTATCCGTAAACGGATTCTCTACATAACTGTACAGATTTATAGCCAGCAAACGACAAGAGTCGTAAGGACAAAGCGGAATTTCACCACAGGGATTGGTGGAAACTGTCCGAAAACCCTTGTCGGCATAACAATCGGGAATAGATTCCCGGATGACGGTATCCCAAAACAAGATTCCCGGCTCTGCCGAGGTCCATGCGTTATGAACAATTTTTTTCCACAGTTGGCGTGCGTTAATCTCCTTTTTATATTTGGGTTCTTTGGCAGCAATGGGATACTGCTGAACGTATGGAGTATCATTTTTTACCGCCTGCATAAACTCATCATCTAATTTTACGGAGATGTTGGCACCGGTTACCTTTCCCTGTTCCAATTTCGCATCGATAAACTTCTCTGCATCGGGATGTTTAATGCCAATACTCAACATGAGTGCACCACGACGGCCATCCTGTGCCACTTCGCGGGTTGAGTTGGAATAGCGTTCCATAAAAGGAACAACACCCGTTGAGGTAAGTGCCGTATTTTTTACCGGACTTCCTTTGGGCCGGATATGCGTCAGGTCGTGGCCCACGCCACCGCGACGCTTCATCAGTTGTACCTGTTCCTGATCAATTTTCATAATACCTCCATAAGAGTCGGAATTCCCATCATTGCCAATAACAAAACAGTTAGACAAAGAAGATATCTGATGTGGATTTCCGATACCGGCCATGGGGCTTCCCGCCGGAATGATATATTTAAACTTACGGAGTACTTCATAAATGTCATCTTCAGACAAAGGGTTTGGGTACTTCTGCTCGATGCGGGCAATTTCGCGGGCAATACGCCGGTGCATCTGGTCAGGCGTTTTCTCAAAAATACTTCCCTGACTATTTTTCAGCGCATATTTATTGGTCCATACCCCGGCTGCCAGACTATCCCCTTCAAAATATTCCGTAGAAGCTTTCACCACTTCATCATATGAATAAGATTTTTCCTGACTTTCCGCAGGCGTTTGTGTCAGGTGCTCTGCTGAAGAGAAACTTTTCAAATTTAATTTGTCCACGGTCATATGCATCTTTCCTTCAGTAGCTATTTCGTTCTTTTTCCTCTCTTCAAGTACCTTTTCATAAAACCCTTTTTCCTGTTCCGTTTTCTCTGTTTTTAATGATGAATTATGACCGGTCTCACTATCAAACCTAAAGAGTAAATCGTTTTCCATAATCGTTTCAATACTATATTAAATACATGATAACTAACTAAATTTTAATGCGCTAAACCAAAAGGAGGCTATTATCGAATCTTTTGCAATGTACAATACAAATGCACATGTTCTGTCATAAATTTATTAACATGGTATCGTGGATAAAAAATAAAAAGCAGAGGCTTAATTGCTTAGGTAAAGATAACCCGGTGAATAATAAAAAAAATAATTTTTGGCACAATTTTAAGTGTAAACAAAGTTATGACCTGTCTATTTTGACAAAAACAGCCTGAGTGCAATCAGAGCAAGGATAACAGCCAACCCCTAAAGTAAGCTTTGAGCCGAAATAACCACCAGTGAGGAAAGCCGAAGCGATAATAAGAACATACTTCCGGTTTAGCGCTCCGGCTTTGTTATAATTGTATGCAGCGAGTAAGCCTATAGGAGGTAACATAACGGCGAGACTTGTCCCCTGTGCCTCATACTGATTCATCCCCGGTAAAAAGATGAGGGAGGGTATAATGATAATGGCGCCACCGATACCAATCATACCACTGAAGATACCGGCCACCAAGCCAATCATAATGAGGATGATAAGAACTATAACAGTCATCTTACGCATGTTTAAAAGTTTAAAAGTCGAGATTGAGCGACCAATACCATATCGGCTTGGGTGTAATCACGCCATCCTCAACACCCCAGGCCACATCGGTACGCAGGAAATAGCCAAAAAGATTGATGCGGAAACCGAAACCAAACCCCTCAACAACAGGCTCTTTTTGTGTAATTACCTTAGCATAAATAGGGCCGCTGTTCACCATGTTTGTAAAAAGGGTGTTCCCTTTGGAGTAAGGCGTAAGACCCGTCCATGCCGTTCCGACATCAGCAAAAGTAACCACCTGAAAGTTCCGCAACAGATTTGAGCTCAGGGGCGTTTCGGAAAGCATTTGAAAAACAGGTATCCGAAGTTCGGTGTTCAGCAGCATAAAAGAGCTACCGTTTCTGATGTTCTGTGGGAATCCCCGCATGTTCACTGCGAGTGCACGGTAGGCATAATGATGGCTGGGGTCAACGGGTGTCGTCGTATTATATTTGGGATTGAGCCAGTTGTCAACGCCACCCATAAAATAGATGAGCCGGTCAGTACCGAACGAAGAGCTGCCTGCCAGTCGTAAAGCCCATATAAAATGCCTGTAAATCCGGTGATAATAACGATAATCGAAACCGGTAACAATCAGGTTGCGGTTCTTCTTGTCTAACATTTGATTATACTCCAGAAAAACTTTCCAGCGCGAACCGGTATATAAATTTAGTCCTAATCGTTTGGTGCCATCGTACACCAGCGACGTTGTAAAACCTATCCAGTTTTCAAAATGTGTGGGCGCATTCAACGAAATGGCGTCGGTAGCCGTAAGTACATACATATCGTTGCGGTAATGCGCTACACCGTGGAGGCTCAGATTTTCGTTAAATGGCCAGGTCATAATGTAATACAATTCATGCGACAGAATTTTTCCAAGAAAATAACGGCTGCTTTGTGTTACGGTATTCCGGTGAAACAAAATTTCGCGGTTGAGCCGCTTTTTGTAATTAGCGTAACTGAACGTGTATTCGTTATCAATAAAATTGGAATTCAGCCGAAACCCGCCAATAAACCGATGGTCTTCCATTAAATCCGAAATTCCCAGTTTGTATCCCATGTTAATGGGCGTATTGGAAGGAACATTACCGGTATAGGGTTGGTAGAATGTACTCAGGTAATTGTAATTAAACTTGGTAACCATCCCGTTATAGCTATATTCCGTATAATAATTTCGGCGTTTGGGGAAAATGAAATGGCCGTATTTATCCCTGTAACCGTTTGTGCCGGGGGCCTCACCAAAATAGCCACCCAAAAGATTTTTGTTCTCCTGAGAAGAACGCCCTGCAACAATTTCCTTGTCATTCTTGTCGAGATAAAGCATTCGGAAATGCTTGCGATGCCAACTGCGTTTGCGCTGTGTTCCCGGCCCGGCAGTTGTCACAACCAAATTCTGGTCGGGCATCTTCCGTTCTCTTTCGCGTACTTTTAATCGCTCTGTCACGAAAGGTGTATTCACCGGCTTTATCTCCCTGGCATCGGCAAAATCCATGGTGTTTTCCACAAATATTTTCCAATGATTATCGTCCAGAATCACCTCTGCTAACTTGCCTGCATTCAAGCTGACGTGTTGCTCAATAATATTTCTGGAATAATTAGTAACAGGCTTTGTGTTAATAAAATACCTGTAATGAATGGTTGTGTCAACCGAACTGACGGTACTGTCCACCACGCCGAGACGGGCATTATAAATACCGTTGGCATCGCTCAGATAACGGAAAGTTTTCGGACCGTAAGCTTCGGGTTGCGTCTCATCCTGGCCGGGTGTATGGGTCAACCGTTTCAGCACCGGATTATTGTGGCGATAATCGTACAGAAAAAGGTCAAAATGCTGCGAGAACAAATGGTCGTCTGTTGGTTTTATATCCAGCGTATCATTTATCCGGTTGGAACTGAAAAGAATTTGTTGCCCGTGGTCTATAAAGACCGGATGCAAATCGGCAGCTATGTCGTTGGTTATTTTATTAAAAGAGCGGGCAGCTACGTTGAAAACGAAAATATCCGATTGCCCGTTTTGAATAGCTGACATGAGGATGTAGCGGCCATCTTCGGAATAGGACATACTCAGCACCTTTTGCATATCCACGAGCAGTAGTTTTGTAATTCTTTTCTTGCGGATATCGTAGAAATATAACCAGGGCAGACCTTTTACTTCAATGACGAAAGCCAGTACCTGCCCGCTCGGATGCCATGCAAGAATAGGATACCGGTAATCAACCGGCGTTTCAATCACCTGACCTTTCTTGAATATTTCCCGGCTTTTCTTTGTACGGAAATCATACAGTAATATCTTGTATTTTCCCGAAAGATTGCTCACATAAGCGAGGTTTGTTCCCGTGGGTCCTGGCACCGGCTGCAAAAGCCTCACATCGCTTTTGTACTTTAAAGGTAGCAGCGTGTGAGGCAGATTATCTTTACCGGCATACGGCTGGTAAGCTTTTTCATAAAACTGATACCACTCTTTTCTGACCTGCTTGTACTTTAAGCCAATGACATTCAGAAAACCTTTGTTCAAATTTTTTGCAATGGCCGTCATGCGAACGATATTATTTACAGCGGTTTTTCCGTATTTGATAGCAATAAAACGCCAGAAGGAATGTCCGATACAAACGGCATCTTCTGTGCTCAAATCGTCCAGGCGCTTGAAACGGCCACTGAGAATACCATCGCGTAACCGGTTGTCGAAATCGGCATTCCAGTCCTCGGTTATGTACGAAATGTATCCTAGTTCAAACCAGGGGGGAGCAAAAACTTTTGAAGAGCTCATCAGCTGTTGCACCATACCCTGTGACCCGGTTGCCATTTGATTATACAGTATCCCGGCAATACCTTTCCTGATTTTTGTTTCAAAATCGGGGTAACTACCATCGAAATACAAAAGTGTTTTATATTGCAGCACCGTGTTCAACCCCCCTTCTTCCACTGAATTCCCATCGTGAATCAGTCCTATATTGGTCTGTTTCATGTCGTTAAGCGTGTTAAAAACGATGAACTTTATCTTTTTGTTCAAGTCAACACCCATTTTGCTTTCCATTTTGGGAATTTCCTCCGAGGCGTATTCCGAAACAAAGTTGGCAAGCGGTCGTCCGTTACGGTAGAAATAGATATCAAAATCGGGAAATTTATAATAGGTCCACAGGAATTGTTTGTACTGTACCCGATTTTTACCGAAAGTCATGTTTGAGCCGTTGTAGAACTGTGCAAAAAGCGGGAAAGAGAATAACAAAAACAGCGACAATAAGATAGCTTTCATCCTGTTTTGTGGCAGGCTTCCTATTTTTCCCGGTTTTGGCATACACTATAAATCTAACGTGCTAAAATAGGATATTTTTCTAACTGTACCGTTACGAAAACAGGGGGTATTTTTTCCGGATAAACTTTGCAGACAAACAAAAATACCTCTTTTGCTTCGTCTTAGCCATCACCATAAGCGATACTAAAAGTCCGGTGACGGACAATATTAAAGATACCACACAAATCCATGGTGAAAGCACAAACCGGACAGCCTTTCGTAAAATAAACCGGCGTGTCGAAGTGTTGAAGTTGTGAATTACACATGATGACTCCAACACCCCAATACTCCGTTTTTAAGCTTTGAACCTGAGCCTTTTCACTTTTTCTCCTCTTTATTAAAAGGAGAAAGCTTCATGCTCTCCGCTGCTTTTTTGTAAGCTGTCCATTGATTTTTGAAAAAACTATTGATACGCTGCAACGTGTTGTCAATAGTATTTTTCGACTGCTTCAGCACCAGTTTTTCTGTCGCGTTGAGCGGCTCTCTCTCGTAGATAATACCGTAGGCTCCCCGTAGTTTGGTCGTTACCAGTTTAGGATTGCTGTAGATTCCCTGAATATTTTTCGGCGGGAAGATAGCTGCATTAATGGCCTTGAGCGAATCTTTCGTTATCTTGCTTATCTTTTTGAAAGCCTCGTGGTTTTTGCCTTTCTTTTGGGGCAATAGTTTTGCAACTTCCAGCATGGTTTTCCTGCTTTCTTTTAACCGGTCAACGGCTTCGGCAAGTGATTGTATTTTTTTCAGCACCGGCTGCACCAAAGCATAATTGGCTTTCATGGCTTCTGCGGAAATATTCTGCCGCGGGTCGGATTTCACGGTTAGGTTGGTAGAATCGGAATGCCCCTGGTAAGAAAATACCAATTTGTAAGTCCCGGGAATAACATAGCCACCACCACCAATTTCACCGGTATGTTTTTCTGGTTTTGGACTTCCGGGAAAGCGGTAGCCTTTTCGGTCGAGGCGCCAGTTAACCCGGTTAATTCCCGTTTTGGGGATAGTTGAAAGTGTTCGTACGACATTTCCATTTTTATCAATCACTTTAATCGTTACTTTTTTTGTCGAAGATGTTTTTTGTTTCGAACGTTTCGTTTGTCCTGCCTGCTTGTTGCCATCGGCAGCCGGTTTCTTCACCCCTTCTTTCACCGAAAAAGTCAACATAGCACCGAGGGGCTTGTTTTGACCATGAAAATAGCCGGCGCCGCCGGTAAAAACACCGGGCTCTCCTTTGGTGCTCACTTCATAAGCCACCGGAGGGGTAAAAGCATGAATGGGCTCATTGAGCAATACGGTTCCCCTGGCTGCAATTTCGCGCAACGGACGAATGTCGTCCAAAATGTAAATGGCACGTCCGAAAGTTCCAATGACCAGATCAGCTTCGCGCGGCTGAATCACCATGTCGCGGGTGGGAACGCCGGCAGGATAATGTTTCGTCCAGTGAGTCCAGCTTTTCCCGCCATTAATACTAACATAAAGGCCGTTGCTTGTACCGAGAAACATAAGTTTCGGTTCTACCGGGTCCTGGACAAATGACAGGCTGTAACCAAAAATATTATCATTTTTTACCAAATTTTCCCAGCTTTTCCCATAATTGGTCGTGTGATACAGATAGGGAGAGAAGTCCTGCTGACGGTAATTGTTCATCACCACAAAAGCTTCACCCGCATTATATGTCGAAGGGTCAACCTGTGCCGTCCAGCTTCCTTCGGGGAGGCCTTTCATCTTTTTCACAAGATTTTCCCAATGTTTGCCATCATCTTTCGTTAACTGGACGTTTCCATCATCGGTACCCACCCAGATAACACCTTTTTTTACCGGGCTGGGACCAATGGCCGTGATGGTGGTATAGTTTTCAGCACCGGTTGCATCGTAAGTCAAGCCGCCGCTTTTCGCCTGTTTTTGTTGGGCCGTGTCGTTGGTGGTCAGGTCAGGCGAAATGATGGTCCAACTGTTGCCGTGGTCGGTACTTTTGTGCAGAAACTGACTTCCGAAATAAAGGCCGTCTTTGTTAAAAGGATCGGCGGAAATGGCTGCATTCCAGTTAAACCGCAAATGTTTACCCTGCGGATCTACCGGACGGATATTTTTGGAAAAGCCTGTTTTCAAATCTACACGCCCCACATGGCCTTTCTGCGACATGGCATAGCAATAGCGATCGTTGGACGGGTCGGGAACCACATCAAAGCCATCGCCTCCCATCAAATGCTGCCAGTAAGCATTGATGATACCTCCTCGTGCCCATACGTATCCCGGTCCGCGCCAGGAGCCGTTGTCCTGCATGCCACCATACACATGATACGGCAAATCATTGTCCACATTGATGTGATAAAACTGCCCTGCCGGCAAATTTTGTACATAACGCCAGGTTTTTCCCTGGTTGTAGGTGATGGCCAGTCCGCCGTCGTTTCCATCCATCATAAATTTCGGATTTGTGGGGCTAATCCACCACGAATGATGGTCGGGATGAATGTTGCGTCCGATAAGCGGCTGGAAAGTTTTACCGCCATCGATGCTTTTGTTTACACGGGTGAAAAGCGTATAGACGTAATTTTCATTTTTCGGGTCCACATAGATATTTGAGAAATAGAAAGGCCGGCCACCGATATTTTTGGTGGTGCGAAGTTTCCAGGTTTTTCCACCATCTTCAGAGCGGTAAAAGCCGTTCTTTTTTGATTCGATCAGGGCGTACACTACCTTGGGATTACTGGCGGATACAGCCAGCCCGATACGTCCCAGCTCACCTTTGGGTAACCCGTCTTTGGTGGTTATTTTTTTAAAATGGTCCCCGCCATCGTAGGTAACATACAATCCCGAACCCGGACCTCCCGATTTGAAAAACCATGGCCAGCGACGGTATTGCCACATGGCTACAAATAATTTTTTTGGATTTGCCGGGTCCATAACCATATCGGCCACGCCGGTCTGGTCGTTTACGTAAAGAATTTTCTTCCATGTTTTTCCGCCGTCTTCGGTGCGATACAATCCTCTGTCAGGACTGGGCCCCCACGGGGTGCCGATGGCGCCCACATAAACCACATTACTATTGTCAGGGCTGACAATGATGCGGTAGATGTTGCGGGTTTTTTCCAATCCCATCAACTTCCATGTGTCACCGCCATCCAGCGAACGGTAAAGTCCGTAGCCGGAAGAGATGCTGTTGCGCGGGTCGCCTTCACCTGTCCCGACCCAGATAATATCAGGATTGTGCTGGTCGATGGCAATGGAACCGATGGACATAACTCTTTGTTTGTCAAAAACGGGTTTCCAGGAGGTTCCCCTGTCGGTGGAACGCCACAAGCCACCCGAAGCTGTTCCCACAAACATAATCCGCGGGTCTTTCTGGTTAACATCGATGGCTGTTACACGGCCACTCATCCCGGCAGGGCCAATATTACGGAATTTCATTCCGTTAAACTTAGACAGGTCAAGCTGTTGAGCCATAAGTGTAAACGAAAATACCAGGCTTAACAAAAGTAAAAGACTAAACGTAATTTTTTTCATTTTTATTATGTTATTTGAAGTTTGGTTGTTTTAAAGCTTAATAATATAAGGAGGTTCCTTTTCCTCCTTTTGATTGAACATCGGTGCTGAAACAGTGAGCCCTTATTATTTTTTAACAGTGTCCGGACCCGGTCTGCTGCATGTTTCATTATCCTGGGTTTAAGTGCCTGAGATATTATGGTAAAAATAGAGAAAAAATGGACATTAGTGGAATGACGAATGAAGGAATGACGAATGAAGGAATGACGAATGAAGGAATGACGAATGAAGGAATGACGAATGAAGGAATGACGAATGAAGGAATGACGAATGAAGGAATGACGAATGAAATAATGATGAATGAAACGACCCATAACAAATAACTACTGACACCAAACAACAACGAGTTACAATGAATTACAATCCTTTGACCATTACCTGACCACCGTTTGGCAACTCCTTTCACCTAACTTCTACTGTGCCAGATTAAAACGCAGGGTAAATCCGCCACTTGTAGTAGCATTAGCCAATTGCGACGAAATGTAGGGCGCAATTTTGTTCATATTGAAATAAGCCCTGAACTGCAGGCTTTGGCTGAGCATGTAGTTGGCAGAGAAGTTAAGTGTAAACTGTTTGGAACCTGCCGAAATCTGGTTGGTACTTTCATCAATCCGCCGCAAAATGGTTTTGTTATCGCGAATACCCACATCTAATTTCAGGTTCAGGTCGGTGTTGTATTTTTTACTTCTCCTTCCCATGAAATTCCCCACAGAGAATTTCAGTCCTCTTATCCGGTAACTCAGGCCAATTACAATTTCTTTGCTGTCGATTTCCGTCAGTTGGTTATTTACAAAACTCATCACCACATTTCGCGACTTTTTATATTCAAGTTTTCCTCCGAAACTATTTTTCATGGTAAAATCGATGCCAATGAGCGGGCTGTATTGCTCAAAAAACGAGACCACTCCAATATCATATTGGTTTATGAAATTGTTGCTGTTGTCGAAGGTTTTTCCCGGATTGTTCGGGTCATAAATAATATTGGTTTTCCATGCATTGATGCTCAACAGAGAACGATAACCATGGCTAATGTTAAAACCCCGAAAAATTTCTCCGATAGCTTTAATATTGGTAAGTCCGCTGAAAGTTATTCGCCAGTCGGGCAGCGGGAAGGTGGGGAACGGTTTTGTAATGCTGATTTTACCTGCATCTTTGTCGGAGTAAGCCGCAAGAAAAGAATAATACATCACCTGTTGCTGATTTGAGCTGTATCCGAGAGGAAAATAGTCGCCGGCAATACTGTCGTAAACATACTGTCCCGACCATGCCGGATTGTCTTTTGCGAGCCGGTCTGCTATTTCTTTCCGGTTAGCTTTGAATTTTACAAAAGTTGCGGAAATATTATTGACATTATTTTTCTCAAATGAGGTGGCAATAAATGGATATGTGATACTGAAATTGCCGGCTTCCAGCGGCGAATAGTTCACAAAATCATTGACAGCAGGGTTAAAACGGTAGTAAGAAGTGTAATTTTTAGAAAAAACACGGTCTCCGTCCAAATCAATTTTAATAAGATTCAAAATGTTTGTATTCACTTTGTACGACATGTGTTCCGTAAGTTTGGTGATATATGCCTGATTAAGAATGGTATCGTAGGTAATCCATCCGTTTTGGGCAGCTTTTTGGCGGATGTCTTTTTGACTACCAAGCACAAAGCCCAATCCCGGTGCACCATTACTGATGTTGACGCCGGCAACGTCAGGAACGGGGACAAAACCCGGAAGCTGCATACCATCGGAACGCCGGTAAACAAAATTTGCTTTTTTCACCAGCATTAAAAGCCGCAAAGCCCCTTCTCCAAAGGTTTTGCCGATACCCGGCCCATTACGTTTTTTCTTCGTGCTGTCTTTAACAGTCGTAGATTTCTTTTGTTGTGTAAAACCTATTCTACCCTGCGGCCGGCTTCTGAAATTCCGGCGATTCAGTTTTTTTAGAAAGGGAACCTTATTGTACAATCTGTTAAAATCGGCAGCGGCATTGAACTGGATGTTTCGTGCATTTTCAACGGTATTTCCAAGCCGTTGTTGAACGGCAACCGGCGAGGCATTCCAGTTGTATTGTACCTGATAACTCGCTGAGCTGTTCAGCCAGTCGGTAAGCGGCAGTTTTGACAAAGGAAGGCGGTAAGTTATCTTCACCGACTGATTGAAATTTTGCAATGTTCCCATACTCCAAATCTGACTCCAAATTTCACGTTTATACTCTTCCCATTGCCGTGTGTTTTTATCGGGATAAATTTGTGGTTCGCGGATATATGCCCTGGCACCGGCAATATATTCCAGCGAAAGCGAACGGGAAAAATCATATTTAAAAGAGTAATCTCTGTTGTATGTCCAGTTGCGTTTGTAGGTGGGTCTGGTAATAATGTCGCCAAAACTCTTATTGCGATATATCCGGCTGTCGAAAATTCTGTTCATGTTAAACCTGAAAGACAGATTTTTGGGCCACAGGTAGATATTGAAATCCCTGATCCATCGCAACCAGGGAGATGAAACTTTTTTGCTTTTGGAAAAAGGTTTGAAATTCTTCGGCCTGGTGTTGAAATTATAGCCCAATCCGCCCTGGTATGTTTTCAGGCGGTCGGAGGTTATGTCGATATTGTGATGATAAATTTGTGAATAGGCAAACGAAAAATTGAAATTTTCCAAATCATAAACCTGAGGCTTTCTGTTTTTCTTTTTACCGGTGTAGGTACGTTCTTTCCGTACATTCATGAAGTTAATATTTGTCCGCCGTGTATAATCAATGACCATATTTTTCACAGAATCGCGCCTGGCTTTATTCACATAAGTGTTCAGGTCGTCATTAAGTCTGGTATCAGGATTTAACGGATTATATCTCGGCGTATTAATTCCTTTTCCATAATCAAAATGGACAGGAATCATAAGGCCTGTTTTTTTAGGAAACAGTTTGCCGAGATCCAGATCGGTGGCCACGCTGTAGTTCAGGGTATTATTCTGCGAAATGACATTCAGTTTCTGGTCAAGACTCCCGAAACCCGCAGAGGTGTAAGCGCCGCTTACCATAACACGTCCCAAATCGGAGAGATTGGCTTCGAGCCTTCCGGTGCCTGCCCATCCGGGTTTTTTATTAAAATCGGTCAGCCGCAATTCATCTACCCAAACGATAGCATCCTTTCTTTCTCCATCATCATTAAGGTTTGTGCCTTTCCTTTTGGGATTTCGTACGCCAATCAAAATTCCTTTGACATCGCTAAAACTCGGATTTCCCACAACGGTAATTTTGTTCTTACCATCGTAAGTAACAAACGGTCTTTGCAAAGTAACGTTTGAATTAGGATTACGCATGGCAATGTTACGCTCTTGTTTGGCCTTAATAAGCTTATCAAGCACCAGTACCATCCGGTTTTGTTCCGGCCAGATGGCATTCGGGTCGGCAGAGGATGTGTACCAGGGTGTGAACTTCAGTGGCATTTCATATTCATAATAGTTTTGCGTAAAGTCGGACCCGAGTCTGATAAAAACCGTCAAATCACCATCTTTCAGGTCTTCATTCGCCAAACGTTTCTCCGCATGCACGTACATCTTTATTTTTTTGTACTGCCGGAAGTCGAAATTTGTATTTTTGTATGCCCCTCGTGCGTCTCCATCTTTGAGGTCTACCACTGTAAATTGCAGCGATTGTTCATTCAGCCGGACATAATTTGTGGTTCCGAAATTTATCTCCCTTTTAATACCGGGAGGAATGACGTAGGGAATCGGAATCCGGTTTGAGTTTTCCTCCACATTCACCGTCGAAATGACAAATTTGGTCTGGTTGCCGGCATCTCCCGGAACATATTCGCCCTGTGCGAGCAACGAATGTATATAGTTTCGCCACTCGCCTCTTACCAGACCAAAAGTAGCAAACCGGCAAATAACAGGTTTCGAAAAACCTTTCATATACACGCGCATAAAGCGAATGGACTGGAAGTTTTTGATATTTCCAACAACTTTGGTAGGCATTTGAATCGGAATTTTAAACTGATACCACTTCACGCTGGTAACATTGCCGTTTGGGAGACGAATATTTCCCGCTTCACGCACATCGGCAATATAATTTTGCCCTACCACCATTTGGGCCGGGTTAAGATTAATTTTGTATTGAAAATATCGTTCCGATTCGCTTAGCGTGTTATCGTGGTTAATATCTTCCTGGTTCGGAAGGTTGGTGGCGCTGGTCTTATAAGGCTCGGTATTCTGGGCATTAGTCGGGGAGTTTCCTTCGGGACCATTGTAATTCTTATAACGTTCTGAAATACTGGAATAGAGCGGTTCGCTGTCATAATCAGTACCGCGATAGTAGTGATAGTCATCTGAGGAAGGGTCTTTATCAGCCTGTTTATACGCTTCGGAACCGGTACCAAACCGGTCGTTGATGAGCTTCAAATAGTTTTTTTTAAAAAAAGATCTTTCGTCTTTATCACTTAGCCCGTCATAACCCACATCCTGAAATTGACGTGATCCGGCAATATTACTAAACGACTCTACCAATGCCTGTTTGGTAGGAACACGACCCCAAATCGTGGTGTCCACATCGGTAACTACGCTGGAGGTGGGCAAGCCGTTTTCGTAACTTTTGCGACCATCGCGCAGAAGGTCTTCCGAAACATCGCCGAGGTCAATATACATCTGACCGCTGTTGTTTGGGTCTTCCGTAAACGGGTCCATCATCCAAAATTCAATATACTGAATATTAGCTGCCTCAAAATCAGTTGTTTCCAGGCTGCGCATAATCCCGCCCCATCGTGTTTCGGGACGTGCAAGACTACCATCAGCATCTATTCCGGCAGAGTATTTTCCGGGTTTTACATCGTAATTATACTCGCCTCTTTCCGAAGGATAGAAAGCGAGATTCAGCACCGGAATGTTGGTTACCGTTCCGTTGGGAATATCTTTGTTGGGAAACACCTCGGTCTCCAGCACTTGACGCGTTGAGTTTTTGGAGATTTCATCTTTGGAAATATTTTTCGGACGATAAATACCCCGTGTATCATAAAAAATGGTGGGATCAATTACGTACCAGGCAAATTTTGCTCTGTTTTTTCCGTAGTCAAGTCCGCTGTGCGAATAGGCTTCAGGAAACAGGTTCGGCTGCCCCTGCGGTGTGCTGGCCAAAAACCAGGACCCCACATTCATAAGGTCAATGATTGATTTGGCACCCTCAAAATCATCGATATAACTGGTACCTGATTTTCCGACCGTTTTGGAATGGCCGGGCAGGAACTGCGCCATCTCGGCATTAAAATTAATTTTGGCAGGAATCCTGGGATTAGTTCCGGGCAAACTTCCAAAAATCCTGGTAAGCCATCTCGAATTGTTGCTGTAAGCCATGTCGAGGCCCCAAATAGTGTTGGAAATAGGATCTTCGCCATAATTCACTTTTTGTGTCAGCGGACGTTCGTGAAGATTCAAAATGGTTCCGCCGAGACGCAGATGCTTATTAAATTCGTGGTCAACGTGAATTCCGACCATCCGCTTTTGTTGCAAATTAAACAGGGAGTTGTTTTCCAGCGAAACATGGATGGGTGTTCCGGAGTTCAAAATCCCCTGATTTAAGATGGTTACCCGTCCCAGCGTATAATCCACGGTGTAATCCACATTTTCGGTAAGCGGAACTCCACCGGCGGTAACCTTCACCGAACCGCGTGGCACATTCATGGCGTTGAGGCTGATAGATGAACCCGATTGCGATTTGTAATAACCTTCGATGATGTATTTGTTTTTATCGGGAAACTGTTCCGCTCCTGTTTTTGTCAGCGTATACAACGAATCGTAAGCATACTTGTTGGCCAGATCCGGGTTGTTTGGGAAAACCGAATCGTGAATATATTCGCCAAAAGGTTGCAGTACGGTAAAATACAGTCGTCCGTTACTTGCCTGAAACGTTCCTCCCTGTGTGGCCGCTCCATCGATAAAATCAAAAAAGCCATCACCTCCGGGAATCGGATTCAGTTGCTGGTCCAGATTGTCCAATCCCAACACATGAATCAAAGGAACACCCTTAACTTTCGGAGGTCCTTCGGTGAAATAGCCGGTAGGAATATCCTGATGGTTACCGGAATAGAGGATGTTTAAGATAAATCCCTGCTTTTGAACCTGATAAGCACCAATGGAATAGACGTTTTTCATCATCAGGTTCCACATAGGCATCCGGGTGTTCAGGGTGTTACTTTTCAAGAGTTTAACAATCAGGTTTTTGGGAGAAGTAACCCCTTGGTCTGAGAATTCTCCAATCTGGAAAACACTGTCGTGTCCAATGACGGTATATTGAACGGCAACGGCCAGTACCTGGTCCTGATTCAGTGTGGTGTTAAGGGAGATAAATCCCAGCTTTTTGTTAACGGTATATTCCGAAGGTTTCAGCCGGCGTGCGTTTTCAAGCTTCACGAAATCCTGACCGGCAACAAAATAGTTGTTTTTCCCTATACCGAGCGGGTCGCCGGTGAGATAAGTGGAAACCGTATTGATATTGCGTATTTGTGCCGTATCCAACCGCTTAATAAGACTGTTGGAATTGTTGGATGGGAAGATTCCATTGGGTAATGCATGAACATATTTATTGTAGATCTCACTTTGTCTGCTTTCTCCAAGGTCGGTAAAAGCAATGATGTTCCGGTTTTCTTCCGTTGCCGGTCCGATATTGGTAACCCATACTTCAATTTTGGTGATGTTTACGTCTGATGTGATAATGGGCAATGTACTCAGGGCTTTTTCATAATGGTCGCGGAAAAACTGGCTGATAAAAAAGTGCCGGTTATCTTCGTAGTCGAGTGGTGTCAGCTTAAAACTGTTTTGCTGCGCACCGTTTCGGACGGTAATATTTTTCGTTTCGCTTTGCTGCTGCGAGAAAACAGCTGTTATGGAGGTTTTGCCGAACTGAAGTTTTGTTTTAACACCAAAAAGGCTTTGTGCACCTGTTATCAGGGTAGAATTCAGTGGCAGGCTAACATTTCCGGCTTCTATACTTTGAATGATGTCATCTTTGCCTCCTGCATATTTAAGTTTCAGTGTATTTTCAAAATTAAACGAAGATTCGGTATTATAAGCGGCCCTAAAAGTTAATTTCGTTCCGATTTTAGCTGTAACGTTCATTTGAATCTTTTCATTAAAATCGAAATTGGTGGTGTGCCGTTGTCGCACATCTAATGATGGATCATCGCGGAAATTAGAGAGTACCCCAAAGCTAATCTCTGCCGAACCCTGCGGTCTGATATTAATGGCGTTACTGCCAAAAATCTGTTCAAAAGCTTTACCTTTGATGTAAAGTTTCGGAATAAGCCGCTTTCCTTTGAATGTACCTGTTGTTTGTGCATTTTGCTGCCAGTATTTTTCAATACCTTTTTTCATCTCCAGCTTCCGGTAATCTTCAAAATCCAACGTGGTGGGTGTCCGGTATTCAAAATTTCCCACTTTGGTAACAAACTCATACGTGTTGGTTTTGGGATTATAAATAATCTCCTGTTTGATATTGTTCGGATTTCTTAGGAACAGCGGGCTTTGGTTGAGCGTATCAAGGTACGGATTTCCGGTTATTTCCCTGAAAGGATAAATCAGCCGGTTGTGCAACGTATCCGTGCGTGCGGTGCCAGCCGTTTGTGCAAAAAGCGAACTCTCCGTCAACATGGCAGACACCATTATGACCAACACGAAAAATATCTTACGTGAGAAGTAAAAGTCTAAATCCCTCAACTTATATTGTTTAACCAAAATGAGCCGGCAAAAGCTCTCGTGTTTCTATAAATTTTTTAGAGCCTCTTTTATCAACCCTTCTACGCTGTCAAAGGTTTCCCGTTTCAAAACCCTGTCCAGCACTTTTGAGGCTGTAGCTTTATTAAAGCCAAGGATTAACAGTCCTGATAACGCTTCATCTTTCATTGTATTGTGTAAAAGGCCTGTTTTATCGGGCAGGAAGCCTTGTTTTACAAGTTTATCTTTCAAATCAACCACAATACGTTGGGCGGTTTTAGCGCCAATACCTTTAACACTTTGTAATGTTGATGCATCGCCTCCCGAGATGGCGCTGTAGGCTTCGTTGGTGGTCAATGACGAAAGTACCAGCCGAGCCGTGTTGGCTCCTACTCCCGAAACGGATATCAGTGCCCTGAACAGGGTGCGTTCTGCTTCGTCTGCAAAACCATAGAGAATTTGTGCATCCTCACGTACAACAAAATGGACATAGAGTTTTACCGATTCCCGGTCTTTTATTTTGTCAAAAGTGTTGAGTGAGATGTTGAGTAAGTAGCCGATTCCCTGATTATCAATAATAACGTACGTGGGATTTTTCTCTACCAATTTTCCACTGAAATATTCGTACATGCTGTTGTCGGGTTTTGTTTGCGTTAAAGCTGAAAGACAAAAATACAATTTATCCTTTATAATGGACAGAAAAATACGTTTTTCCAAAAATCTCCTAAAAAA
>BTTE01000049.1:0-22600 GCA_036244975.1 bacterium
ATATATTAAACTTTGCACTATACCAACTACAGATCAAGCGAAAATATTTGATGCACTTAAATTTCAGCACAGACCATTTGTAAGAAAAACAAAAGTTGTCCCCCAATTGTAAAAAATGAAATTGTATCGTGCTGTTTAACAATTCTTTACGAGTGCGCATTTACAAGTTGGGTTAAAGTAGCTTGACGAAGGAGTATTATTCTGGCTTTTCAGGTAATGAAGATAATCCAATACCTGTTCCTGATCCATATCCAGCGGATCACAATTAAAATAAAGCGCCATAGTGGCAAGGCAGCGCCCATAATTGGTCAGGGTGCTTTTGCTTTTACCGGTAATTTCTATGTGCCTTTGGAGCTTTGAATAAAGTTCCTTAAATTTGGGAACTGAAGAACTGGCTCGTTCAATCAGTGTCGGGCTTTTTTTTTCATAACTTAAATATTTAATTAAACCTTTGTCAAAGGTAGCAAAAACCCAAATCTTTTGCTGCCTTGGCTACCGAAGGTTTCGTTCAACGTGGAGTATTGAAGAAAAGGTTACAATACTCAAAGACATTAAAGAGACAGGAGTTGTAGATGTAGAGGGTTGTCGGAAACATGGTATTTATGCGACGACGTACTACGCTTGGAAGAAAAAGTACGAAGAAAGAGGAGCCAATGGACTTGTTCCGCATTATGGCAGAAAAGAAGCTGAAACACTTTTTACGCACCTGAAAACAGAAATCCCGACCTTCCGGCCGGGATTTTGCTTTGCGGAGAGTAAGGGATTCGAACCCTTGGTACCCTCGCGGGTACAACGGTTTTCGAGACCGCCCCGTTCGACCACTCCGGCAACTCTCCGGGCGCAAAATTAGAAAAATATGGGTTTTGCGTAACTGAAAATAGAAAATTATATTATCCGATTGGATTTAAGGTAATTATAACAGTTTGGCTATGTATGGTGAGGAATTTTATTGCACATAATTTTCAAATTACCTCTAATTTCATTTGTTACTAAACGCTTTAATATCAGTACGAGACCCGCATTATATATTGCCTTTGTTGTGGTGTCGTTATTTCTCATTACCAATAATATATACAGTTCCTTTTCCTTTTCCAACACTCCATATTATATTTTCTCTTTTCATATATTGTAAATCTTTTTTTATCGTGTTGATATTTACATGCTCAAATTTCTTCACCAAGTCGGATATTTTTAAAGGCTGATTTTCTTCTAAATACTTTTTAATCTCTTTTTGTCTTTCGTTTAAATAACCACCTTTTGATTTAAAAACATCATATTTTGCATCAAGTCTTTGTGTTAGCGTATTTAATTTATCTAAAAAATAGAGTAACCATTTTGATATGCTTTCGTTTTCTTTATTTCTATTTTTCTGTCCTTCCATTAAAGCCTGGTAATACTCCTTTTTTGTTTGCTCAATAAGGCTTTCAAATGATACATATTGGATAAAAAGGTATTCATTTTGCAGTAAGAGTAATGTTGTTAATAATCTTGAAAGTCTTCCGTTACCGTCTTGAAAAGGGTGTATGGATAAAAATTCATAGACAAAGTTTCCAATAATTATCAGTGAATGAATTTCTCTTTTCTCAAATTGTTCATTAGTCCAATTAATCAAATCGTTCATTTCGCTATCTACCAAATGAACATCCGTTGTGTTAAATATAATTTTCTGTACACCGCCCGGATAATTTGCAACGACTTTATTTGATAATGATTTATATCGCCCGCGATGTCTCGTGTCTTTATCGCTGTATCGTAATAAGTTTTGATGTAATTGTTTGATATAATTTTCCGTTGGTCGGATATAATCATAATTCTCATAAATTATTTCCAATGTGTCATAATAGCCTACAACTTCTTGTTCATCTCTGGTTTTTAATTTGGTTATTTTGACATCGTTTAATAGCTCTTTAATCTCTTTGTCAGTTAATGTTCCTCCTTCTATTCTTGTTGAGGAACCAATACTTTCAATCGTTGCAATTCTTCGTAATTCTTTCAGATAAATATTTTCCTGCCTTTCGATACTATTCCATTTGCCTTTGTATAAATCAATCTGGGAAATCAGATTTAAAATCTTCTGATTCGTTTGAAAATCAAAATTTACTTTTGTTAAGTATTTATCCATTTTGTATCCATATCTTATCCAAATGCAAATGTATATTTATTTATTGAATTATCCAAATATTATCCATATTTTACCTGAATACAGCTTTTCTTAATGCACCACACCTATTAATGTTTTGAAATAGTGTTCCCGCTGCATCGCTTCTCTTTGCCCGTTCGGAGATAAATATCAAGTAATGATGTTTTTCCGGTTCACCCGATTCTCTCAGGACGCCTTTCCCGCAAAGCCCTGGCAAATCGTCCCTCAGAATTGAACGCCGGAAGGAAATCTGAAATCCTAACCAAACACCTTTCGCCCATAAGCAACGTTTACCTATTTTTGTAAAAAAATACGGGTCTCCTTTAAAAACTGTTGACATTGAAAATTGCATTATCCCAGCTGAATTTCCACATCGGAAACTTTGAGCAAAACAAAGAGAAAATCATTTCGGCTATTCACCGGGCGGAAAAGGAAGGCGCTGACATCGTCGTCTTTTCCGAGCTGGCCATATCGGGCTATCCACCGCGCGATTTTCTGGAGTTTCGCGATTTTGTGAACAAAGGCCTGCAGGCTGTGGACGAAATTGCCACCCATTGCACAAAAATAGCCGCCATCGTGGGTGTGCCAACCTATAATCCTCACAAAAAAGGAAAACCGCTTTACAACTCGGCTGCTTTTCTCTGGAACGGAAAAGTGCAGGAGATGATTCACAAAACCCTGCTGCCCAACTACGATATCTTTGACGAATATCGCTATTTTGAACCTAATAACCGGTTCAGAATCATTGAATTCAAAGGAAAGAAAATTGCACTGACCATCTGTGAAGACATCTGGGATGTGGACGAAAGTCCGTTATATACTATCAACCCTATGGACGAGTTGATGGCCTTTTCGCCGGATATTATGATCAATATTGCCGCATCGCCGTTCAATTACCGGCAGGCTGTTATCCGCGAAGGGGTTTTGCGACGTAATACAGAAAAATACCACTTACCTCTGTTTTATGTGAACCATGTGGGGGCACAGACAGAGATATTGTTTGATGGCGGCTCACTTGTCCTGAATTCACGAAGCAAAACGGTGGATGTGATGCGTTATTTTGAAGAAGATTTCAGAGTTTACGATGTGGAGGAGGTGGAAAAAGCAGAAAGTGCGGAAATCCTGCGTCCTTCGGAAGTGGTGCTTATCCATGATGCGCTGGTGATGGGCATCCGCAATTATTTTGAAAAACTGGGATTCACCAAGGCTATCCTCGGACTTTCCGGCGGCATCGATTCGGCAGTAACTTCCGTGCTGGCTGCTGAGGCACTGGGCAACGAAAATGTATGTAATGTGCTGTTGCCTTCCGAATTTTCGTCTGATCATTCCATTAGCGATTCTTTGCTGCTTGTGGAAAACCTGAAAATGCCGCACGACACCATTCCCATCAAAAAGCCTTTCAACACGTTTAATGATACACTGAAACCATTTTTCAAAGACTTACCTTTCAATATTGCCGAAGAAAATCTGCAAGCACGAATCCGGGGTGTGATACTGATGGCTCTTTCCAACAAATTCGGTTATATTTTACTGAATACAAGCAACAAAAGTGAGGCAGCCGTCGGCTACGGGACACTCTACGGCGACATGAACGGGGGACTTTCCGTGCTGGGCGATGTATATAAAACCCGTGTTTTTGAACTGGCGCGATATATCAACCGCAAGCAGGAAATCATTCCCGAAAACATTATCACCAAACCACCATCGGCAGAGCTGCGTCCCGACCAGAAAGATTCGGATTCACTGCCTGATTATGACATTTTGGATACAATTCTTCTTCAATACATTGAAAAACGACTGGGACCAGCGGAAATTGTCGCCCTCGGTTACGACGAAAAACTGGTAAAACGTATCCTGCGGCTGGTTAACATCAACGAATACAAACGCTACCAGACGCCACCCATGCTGCGCATCTCCGGCAAAGCTTTCGGAATGGGAAGGCGCATGCCCATCGTGGCGAAATATCTGTCGTAAGACAGAAAGTTATTTCGGGAAAAGTAAACGTGCCACAGTTTATAGCTGCATCAAAAATTGTAAGCTAAAACTCCTTGGTGGTCTGATGTCACCCGGACGCCCCATATATTCTTTGTTAAAAAGGTTTTTAACAATAAGTGAAAGTTTTGTCTCCGGGCTCAGGCGATAAGAAAATCTGAAATCAAAAACAAATGCTCCTTTATCATATTTCCGGCGGTATTTTTTGAGACCTGGTAATATTTCCTGGCCCAGTATTTTTTCTTCAAAAGCTTTATCAATACGCTCCATGAAACTACGGTAAACCATGCTCAGACCAGTGGAAAACATTCGATGAGACAATTGAATATCTCCTTTAACCTCATGACGGTAGCGATATTTTAAAATATTATTTTTCAGCGTGTCGGCGCTCAAATCGATGGGATTCATGTAAGTGTATCCAATAAAAAATTTTATAGGCATCTCACCAATTTTTCCTGCACCTGAAACCGAAATATCAAGTCCTGTGATACGTGCCTTACCAACATTGAGCGATTTGAAACCAATATCACGCAAAGTGGGAATCCTGACGCTGTCTGGTTTGTAAATACCAAAGGTAAACTCAATCATGTTGTTGTATTCACTCCAAAAGGCTGCTGCATCAACATAACCGCTTACACCTCCAATCCGGTATCCTTGTCTCAGGCCAATTTCGGAGTTCCATCCCGTTTCGGATTTCAATTTGGGATTGGGGAAAATATTGATAGCGCCCACACTGGTAGCCGTAAATTTCTCGGCAATAGAAGGATAACGATACCCTTGCCCGAAAGAAGCTCTGATAAAAGTGAATTTTGCCAACTTGTAATTAAGGCCAAGACGCATAACGGCTGATGTTTTCTCATTGGCATTATCGATGCTGTAATACTCAGCCCTAAGGCCTGCTGACAGCGACAACTTCTGATGAATATTACCATCAATCTGAGTAAAAACAGCATAATTGACGTTCGAGTGATTTCCATACAGCGCTGCTTTGGTTTGTCCGTACATAGCGGTTACGCCGGCTGTAAAATGAAGTTTGTTATTAAAATTCCTGTAAAAGCGGTACTCACCGTAATACAAATCAGAGCCATTGTTTTTATCAGGATTTAAATTAAAACTGTTCTGGACTTTATAAAAGCGGGTAAGTAAGCTGTATTTGTTGTTATGTTTGTCGAAATATTGTATTCGCGGATCAACCATCAACCGGAAACCTTTGGCAGGAGCAATACCAACCTGCTGTTGCGTAAATGCTCCTGAATCGGCATTTTGCCAAAGAAAAAAATCCGATGTTTTCTGTGTTTGAACATTGGCTTCCAGCGCATAGGTCAAGCCTTGTATTTTTTTAGAACGATAGCGAAGTTTCACATTAAAGCGGAGGTGCTGCTCATAGTTTTTTTCGCGATAGCCTGCGTTGCTGTATGCATCGCCGCCAAGCACCAAATCTAAATTGTTTATTTTCCTGGAGTGTGAAAACCTTATGCCACTAAACATTGGACGGGCGTTCCACCACCAGGCTAACTGTCTCCTTTCCGGATAATCATACAGACCCGAATACATGATGAGGGTAGTTTTAGGTTTGAGCCCGGGCCATATAGTTCGCAAATTGATGACTCCGTTCAATGCAGAGGAGCCATACAATGCTGAACTCGCTCCTTTAATAATTTCCACCTGCGCTATGTTTTCAATGGGCAGGAAATTCCATTTTATCTCATCAGCATCAGCCGTAATCAACGGCAAACCGTCCAGCAACATAAGTACGCGACTTCCTGCACCATAGCTATAACCGCCTCCTCCTCTGATGCTCGCCTGTCCATCAAGCACATCAATGCCTGGTATTTGATTGATGACTGACGCCATGTTCCGGGTATTCCTACTCTCTATAAAATCAGGTTTAATCACACTCATCGAAACGCTAATACGAGATAATTTCTGGGAAAAAAGACCTGCCGAAATAACAGCCGGATTCAAATTGATAGCCAACGGCTTTAGACTAACATCCAGCAACAGTTTGCCGTTCGGATGAATATGAATTTTTTTATTGAGTTTTTTATACCCCATAAAGGAAAAACGCAGCGTATAATCACCCGAATCCAACTCTATTACATAATATCCGTGGTTGTTGGTTATTGAACCCTGCAGACTGTCAACAACTATGGATACATCCGTTAGGTATTTACCGCTGCTTTGGTCATAAACATAACCTGAAACCTGTCCCTGCTGAGCATCTACAACACTTGAAAACAGCAGAAAAAACAAGAACAAGAGGACTTTTATCGAAAACTTCATTTTCTTCACACCCGATTTCATTGCTTATCAACTTAAAAAACTTAAGGGGCTTTGGTTAAAATAGCTGTATATTGTTTGCCTCCGGTTGTCAGTTTAATGATATAATGTTGTTGGTGAAAGACATTGCCGTCTATCGTCAGCGTATTTTGTCCGGGTGAAGTAGGGTAATTCTGCCGAAAAACACGTTTGCCCAGCAAAGTATAGATTTCTATCTGCGTGCTGTTACCGGAAGGAGACAGAAACTGCAAATGAAACTCTTTTTCGAAGGGATTGGGCCAAACCTTGATTTTTTGGCGGATAAAGATATTTTTGTCAATCCCGTTAGAAGCTTCCACAGTGATGCTTAACGATGTGGAATCGACGTTTTGCCCGAGAAGAACGGGTGTTCCAGCTATATCGCCGTAAACGTCCACCTTAATTCTCAAAGTATAGGTTCCTGTATCGGCGCTAACACCTGAAAGCAAGACGCATGAATAAATGTGTGGATAAAAATTATTGGTGCTGTCATCGCTTTTCCAGGAAATACCCGGTGGCAGATTCCCCACATCCACCAAATGAATGTATTTAATAGGTATGGGGATTCCCTGTACTACTATTTGTGGAGGAGCCAAAATGCTTATCGTTTGGTTGTATTCCTGATTGAGGTAACCGTTTTTCAGGCTGTCGGGACAAATTTGTCCATTATTTTCAGGATCGGGACAGGTAGTCGAATCGGCGGGGGTACACTGTGCAATGGCATCCAAACTCATACCAAGGAAAAACAAAATTATTAGTAAAGGTTGTAGTATCTTTCTCATAGTCAGCATTTTAAGTGATGTAATCTATGATTTTCAACTGAATTCCTGATGATAAAAGTAAACAATATTTCCGTAAAAAACAAGGTGGCCTTTTTTTACTGGTCTGTTATTGTCAGGTTCAGGGTCTTATTTCTGCAACTTCCGTTTATCAGGAAGGAGATGCAAAACCAAGCTTTATCAAGAGAGCAATTGACAAAATTCTTACTCCCCTTAACCTTTACTTCCTATAAAATAGTTTTATGTATAACAGGAAAATCCTTTAGTTGTTTCCGGTTGTTGTGAAAAATAACAACATACAGAAACAAATTGGGAGCATGCCTCTTCATCCGGTTTTATGCCGATTGCCTGTTTTTTTGATAAAACAGTCAGCAACTTCCATCTTTTTCATTCCTCATTTTATTGTATTTTTGCTTCACTTTATCCCGCTTTGGGAGAGTGTAATTTTGAACCGTTATCACCATGGATATAAAAGAATTTCTTGACCAGGATCAGAAAAAAGATTTGTTGCGACTGCTTACCGCCGGCTCGGTGGACGATGGGAAATCTACTCTCATCGGACGGCTGCTTTTCGATAGTAAAAAATTATACGAAGACCAGCTTTCGGCACTCAAACGCGACAGCAAACGGGTAGGACATGCCGGCGAAGAGATTGACTACGCACTGCTGCTCGATGGCCTGAAAGCCGAACGCGAACAGGGCATTACCATCGATGTGGCTTACCGCTATTTCTCCACGGCTAAACGGAAATTTATTATTGCCGATACCCCCGGCCACGAACAATATACCCGCAACATGATTACCGGTGGCTCTACCGCCAACCTCGCTATTTTGCTTGCAGATGCCCGCAAAGGGGTAATTACCCAAACCAAACGGCATACTTTCCTGGCTTCGATGCTCGGCATTAAACACGTGGTGCTCGCAGTAAACAAAATGGATTTGGTGGATTACAAAGAGGAAGTCTTTGACAGGATTGTGGAGGACTATAAACATTTTATCACCCAATTGGACGTTCCGGATGTTACGTTTATTCCCCTTTCAGCACTGAAAGGCGATAACGTGGTGGATATTTCCGATAAAATGCCCTGGTATCACGGCAAAAGCATGCTGGAGTTTCTGGAAACCGTACATGTGGGCAGCGACCGCAACTTTGAGGATTTCCGTTTTCCGGTGCAATACGTTATCCGTCCCGATCTGGAATACCGCGGTTTTGCCGGGAAAATGGCTTCCGGAGTCGTCCGCAAAGGCGATGAAGTGATGGTGTTGCCTTCCGGGAAAACCTCCCGTATCAAAAATATTACGACTTATGAAGGTGACCTTGATTATGCTTTTCCTCCTCAGAGCATCAGCCTGACACTCGAAGATGAAATTGATGTTTCGCGGGGGAACATGCTCATTCATTCTGATAACAGCCCAAAAGTAAGCCGACATTTTGAGGCCATGCTGGTGTGGATGGACGAAAAGCCCATGAATCCTTACACGCAGTTTTACATCAAACACAACACCCACAGCACCAAGGCAAAAATCGATCAGATTCGCTACCGCGTGGATGTAAATACGCTTGAGCACGAACAAGTTGACCATTTTGAGCTGAATGAAATAGGCCGGGTGATTATGACTACGGTTGAACCGCTTTACTTTGATGCTTACAAAAAAAACCGCCAGACCGGAGCTTTTATTCTGATTGATCCTATCACACATAACACGGTGGCCGTAGGGATGATGCTCGACAAGCTGGACAGTAATGCACTCCCTACCCGCATCACCGACAGCGAAAAAGATATGATTACCGAAGGGCGGAGTCTGGTAAGCAGGGAAGAGCGTGAAAAACATTACAACCAAAAGGGCGTTACGCTTTGGATTACCGGACTTTACGGAAGTGGCAAAAACGAGCTCGCTTTTGTGATGGAAAAGGAGCTGATGGGTTCGGGCGCCACAGTGGTACTACTGGATGGAAAATCGTTGCGTTCGGGATTGTCGCGAGAACTGGATTTCAATCCGGCCGACCGGGCCGAGCACCTGCGCCGGGTGGCGCACATTGCCCGCATCCTCAACGATCAGGGCATCATCACCATCTGTTCGTTTGCTTCGCCCGATGTTAATATTCGTGGGCAGGTGGCTGAGATTATCGGCCCCGACAGATTCCATTTGATTTATATGGATGCCGACATGGCGTACTGTAAAAAACATGCTGATGGCGATCTGTACGCACGTTATGAGAAAGGAGAAGTTCGTCATATTCCCGGAATGGACATGCCTTATGAGGTTCCTGAAGATGCCCGGTTGAAATTCAGGCCACAGGAAAATGAAACCAATGCCGAGAAAGTACTTCATTATTTGAAAGAACAGAATATTTTTCCGTTGGAATAGTGCTTCTGTAACGGTTTAGGTTATGGGGATTTCTAATAATTACTTCGCATCAAGATTGTCAGGTTTTTTCTATAACCAATGCTTAAACCATTTATTTACGACTAATTTCAGCATGGAGCAGGTTCTTTGTTATGACTTGTGATTCCCTATCCAATACTGATGTTCAGTGTTTTGCCTAATCCGAGCGCAATCAATTTGTAAAATGTTGATAATTGGATGTCACTTTTCCCATTTTCAATTCTTGAGATATAGCTTTTTTTTGTGCCTGTTCTTTTTGCCAATTCCTCTTGTGTTATTTCTGCTTCTTTTCTGGCTTCCTGTAACATTACACCGAGCCTGAATGCCAACGAGTCAGCATCATATTTTGCACGACTTTCACTCCCTTGTTTGCCGTGGTATTTATCTAAATGTTCTTCAAATGTTGATATGGTATCCATTTTATACTCCTTCCTTTTTTGTTGTCAAATATTCTTTTATTAATTTTATTGCAAATTCCAATTCTTTTTTTGGTGTTTTCTGTGTCTTTTTTACAAAGCAGTTAGTCAAAACTACTATTCTTCCTTTTTCAAAAAAACAAAAAATTCTAATTTGGTTGAAAGTCGTTGATACGCGGATTTCATATAAACCGGCTGTTCCCTCAATATGTTTAAGAAATTGCAGCGGAACCTTTTCAATATGTTTGATGATGTCAATAACATAATCAATTTTATCGCGAGTCTTTACCGACTGTTTTTCGTAAAATTTTGAAAAATACCTGCCGTACAAGACAATCTTTCTTTCCGTTTTGCAAAGTTAACTAATTAGTGTATATATTTCAACTTTTTATGGAGATTTTAAATCTTTATGCTCATTAGGATTTCTCATCAGAGCCGGGATACGTGGAAGGAAAAATTATTTTGCCGTACCAATATGCTCTCCCATTCTGACCTGTGTTTCCAGATGATTGCGGGTATTTCTCAGCAAATCAGTATCGATGTTGATTTTTCCCTTCCGGAAAAGCAGTATGATCGAAGAGCCGCCGAATTTAAAATAGCCGGCTTCTTCGCCTTTTATTGCCATGTCTCCGCGATGGGTTTGGATAATGCTTCCCACGAAAGTAGCACCGATTTCCGACATCAGCACAGGACCAAATTTTTTGGAAGAGATGATATGGTATTCTCTTTTGTTTTCACAAAATATCCGGATGTCCTGCCGGAGCGCTATGGGGTTCACCGAATAGTACTCGCCTTTGATTTTCACCACCGGCGAAAGCTTTCCGCTCACGGGGAAATGAAACCGGTGATAATCGGCCGGGCTTAACCGCAGAAGTATCAGGCTGCCATCGGCATAAACACGTGCCAGCGAATCGTTTCGCAAAAAATCATGCAGATTCATGCGGTAGCCTTTGACAATAAAATATTGATATTCAATGTTTCCCCAGGCCAGTATTTTTCCATCTCCCGGCGAAATAACCACATTTTTATTGGTGTCAATCTTTCTTGCTCCCGGCTTTAATTTCCGGATAAAGAAATCGTTAAAAGACTTGTAATTTTTCTTTTGAAAATCATTCAGGTTGATATGGTATTTTTTGACAAACGGGGCAATTTTACTTGCGGACGAAGGCCTATCCATCCTCTTTCCATACCATTCGGAAGCAAATTTTCGTTTTACAACGGCTTGTAGCGAAAGCACTCCAACAGGGTTGTTGTACAGCCAGAAGAGCCATCCGCCGGCTTCCACCTGTTCGGTTTTTATTTGCCCGGTTGTCCGATCCACATAGCGGATGGGTTGTGGCTTTTGAAAGGGATAAAATGCAAGAACCACCAAAAAGATGATGAGCGCCAGGATAAACCGTCTTTTGTCGGTGTGTATGCCTCTCATAATATTTCCATATTTTTATACAAAGCTACGGAAAATCCAAACCGGATTTATCTGTTAACGAGAGGTGCTTTTCAACTCGTTCACTGAAAAATATTTTTTTCTGAATTTCAGGGCAACTTTTACCAGCAATATAAGCACCGGCACCTCTACCAACGGACCGATGACGGCAGCAAACGCCTCTCCCGAATTAATCCCAAAAACAGCCACTGCCACAGCAATAGCCAGCTCGAAGTTGTTGCTTGCCGAGGTAAACGAAAGTGAGACCGTTTTGGGATAATCGGCGCCCGCTTTCCGTCCCATATAAAAAGAGACAAAAAACATAATGACAAAATAGATGATAAGCGGCACAGAAATCAGCACCACATCCAGCGGAAGCTGCACAATATATTCGCCTTTTAACGAAAACATAACAAAAATGGTAAACAGCAAAGCAATCAGCGTCAGCGGACTGATCTTCGGAATGAATTTTTTGGAATACCATTCTTTGCTCTTGAGTTTTATCAGGCTAAAACGGGTGATGATGCCGGCAACAAAAGGAATGCCAAGGTAAATAAGGACACTTTCGGCAATTTCGCCCATGCTAATATTAATGTCGAAGGAACTCATCCCGAACCATCGAGGCATTATGGTAATGAAAAACCAGGCAAAGACCGAATAAAACAGTACCTGAAAAATACTGTTGAGTGCCACCAGCCCGGCGGCATATTCACTATCGCCGTCGGCCAGGTCGTTCCACACAATAACCATGGCGATACATCGCGCCAGTCCGATAAGAATAAGGCCGGTCATATATTCGGGATAGTTGTGCAGGAAAACTACAGCGAGGAAAAACATGAGCAGCGGACCCACAATCCAGTTTTGTACCAGCGAGAGAGACAATATTTTCCAATTGCTGAACACATCGGCCAGTTCTTCGTATTTCACTTTTGCCAGTGGCGGATACATCATGATTATCAGGCCAATGGCAATGGGAAAGTTGGTGGTTCCCGAACTCATTTCTTCCCAAAATCCGGCTACTGCCGGAAAAAAATATCCTGAAAATACTCCTATGAGCATGGTCAGAAAAATCCATAAGGTGAGGTAACGGTCAAGAAAGGAAAGTCTTTTGGCTGTTTTCATTTTTTTATTTTGTCAATATGTTTTTAGAATATTTTTCTGATAAAATTTTGTAAAATCGCGTTTGATTTCATCGCGTACACGGATGAACACAGCGCTGATTTCCGCTTCGGTTCCGGTAGTTTCTGCCGGGTCGTCAAAGCCGATGTGCAGGCGATGTTTCACCTCTCCGGCAAAAACCGGGCAGCTTTCTCTGGCGCCATCGCAAACGGTAATCACGTAATCAAACGGCGTGTTGATAAAAATTTCTACCGGTTTGGGATACCCGTTGCTCAGGTCGATGCCCGCTTCTTTCATGACTGCAATAGCCATGGGATGGACTTTTTCGCCGGGTTCGGTACCTGCGGAATAAACTTTTAGCTTGGGGTCAAGACCTTTTAAAATACCTTCAGCCATCTGGCTGCGGCACGTGTTGCCGGTACAAAGAATGAGTATTTTCATCTGTTTTTTTGTGGGTTAAATGTTTAATAAACGATATGAATTATTATATCTGACAGGATGCCTGATGCGAAGCCAGTTTTTCCATAAACTTGTACATTTGTGCTTTCAGTTCAAGAATTCTGTCCGTTTGGAGACAGTAATAAACGCGTGTTCCCGAAACGGTTCCCTTGATGAGTCCCGCATTTTTCAGTTCCTGCAAATGTTGCGAAACGGTGGTGCGACTCAGGGGAATTTCTTCGGTAATATCGCCGCTGACACACTGGTTCTGCTCAGCAAGGTAGTCCAGTATAGCTAATCTGGCCGGATGAGACAATGTTTTGGCAAAGGCTGCAATCTGCTGTAATTCAGGCGTAAAAGCTTCTTTTTTTGCGTAAGTCATGGCTCTTTTGATTTATGACGCAAACATACGACATTTATTTTTAGAAAAGCAAATAATTTTTAAAAAGGTTTTCTTCCGATGGCTGGTAACCGCGGGCAACCGGCTTGCAGTTAACAAAAACCGCCGGCAGTATCCAGGAGCTGTAAGTCAGCATGGTTTTCATGTCGGTAATGATATTGATTTCCGCATCCACGCTGTGTTTACGTACAAACTGTTCAAGATACAGGATAAGCCTGCGTGTTTTGTGGCATCCCTTCCCGGGACTGAGGATGTCGGTTTTGTTTGTCCTGGTTGTTTGTGAAAGTGACAAAAACAAATATTTCTTATCTGCGTTCAACGACGGTTTGCGGTGTTGAAAAAATCTGCCAACCGGAAATGTGTCAGAAAATCAACTTCACAAACTTTTGTTCGCACAAGTTCAAGTAATTTTTCAGTGTTATAGACGGTTTAGTTCACCGAAAGGTTACTTTGTAATCTCAATAATTCTCAGATTTATTTCAACTTAAAAAACCGCGCCCTTAGGACGTGGTAATGTATAGAAAGCTATGCCGGGAATTTAGCAGTTTTGTAGTATGGTCAAGTACAGGAAGCAGTCGCATGTAGTCTGTCATTGCAATTACCACATAGTATGGGTGGTGCCGAAATACCATTTTCGGACCCGGAATTCTGATTTACAGGGAATCAAGCAACGGACGGTAATGCCTTACCACAGAGTCAAATGCCGGGCGGTAAGCCGGTGCTACGGGCTTGGCCGGTGGCGATTTTACTGTCAGCGGATTTACGGGTTTTCCATATTTGTAAAACCTGAAATCCAAATGCGGACCGGTGGCCAGCCCCGTGTGCCCCACATAGCCGATAAGTTGATCCTGACGTACATGTTCTCCAACCTTCATGCCTCGTGCAAAGCGGCTTAAGTGAGCGTATTGCGTTGTATAAACGCTATTGTGACGGATTTTAAGATAGTTGCCGGCGCCGTTTTTCTGGTAGCCTTTTTTGATGATAACCCCGTCTCCCAAAGCGTGAACTGGCGTCCCTTCTGCAGCGGCATAATCTACGCCGTGATGCGGGCGGTAAATTTTTAGTATCGGATGCCAGCGGTGGTTGGAAAAACGGGAGCTGATACGACGATATTTAAGCGGGGCTTTCAGAAAAGTACGTTCCAGACTGTGGCCTTCTTCATCAAAATAATCGCCTTTGCCGTTTTGTTTAAAGTAAAAAGCATAATGATGTTGCCCTCTCTGGATGAAATCCGTTGCCTCCACGTTTCCGAGGCCAACATAATTGTTGTCAACGGAAACCTTTTGATAAATTGCCTTGTATTGGTTTCCTTTTCTAAGTTCGAAGAAATCGATGGTCCAGGCGTAAATCTCAGATAGTTTTATTGCCAGGTTGGGGTCATCGTGTTGCTCAAGCATGGCGTTCCAGAGGGAAGTTCTGATAGTTCCTGTTGTGGAAACCTGTTTTCGGATAATCGGTTTTTCTCCCAGCGAAGCATACACGGAATCCGTGAGATGGTAAAGAACATAATTGGAAGGAGAGATTTCGTAGATAAACCAGACGGGAGTTTTCAGCGAATCTTTTTTGTAGATGACGGTGTAGGTGTGTCCTTTTCTGATTTTACGGACATTAAAGATTTTCTTTGTGTGGCGTGCAAAGTAGTCGATGGTAGCGTATTTCACACCGTATTTCAGTAGAATATCAGCCAAAAACTGGTTACGTTTCACCTGACCTTTTTTCACTTGCAGGCTGTCCACGTTGATTCCATAGATAATGTCGGGGATAACTTTAGGTTTTACCTCCGGTTGACTTTCTATATGTTGCTTTTCACTGTTGCTGTGGCTACAGGAGAAGAAAGAAAGTGAAATAATTAAAAGGAAAAGAGAAATATATTTATTGTTTATCCGGCTCATATTTATCACGTCTGTGTAAGAGGTGCAAAAGTAGAATTAATTAGTGTTTTATTGCTGTGGAAACGGTTTTTTAATTCGGAAACTTCGTCCCTCAGTAACCCCCATTCACAATTCACCATTAAAGGCTCCCGTTCGTCCACCCAAAAGCGATTAATCCCTCTTATTTTTTTCGGCAAAGTCTCTTCCGGCTTTCAAAGCCTTCAGGTTAAGTTGTACCAAATCTTCGCTTTTTTTACTGAAAAGCTGGCGAATAGCATCTTCCAGCGAAGAATATTTCAGCTCGATGAAAGGGGAAGCAGCGCCGAGTACCACAATGTTTGCGGCTTTTACGGACCCCTGACTTTTAGCAATTTTATCCGCATCAATAGTGATGTAACGCGGGAGCTTCCGGATTTCACCTATCACTTCTTCAAGTTCCGGATAATCCCGGATATTTTTGAAGGGATTCATGCTGGTGATAAGCCAGCCGTTTTTGCGGTTGAGCATGTTGAAATAACGCAAAGCCTCTAACGGCTCCACCGAAATGATCATGTCGGCTTTGCCTTCGGGAATCAAATCAGAGGCAATGGGATCGGAAGACAAACGCAGGTGCGACTGTACATCGCCGCCACGTTGGCTCATACCGTGTACTTCCGACTGTTTCAGTTGCAACCCTTCCGAAAGTGCTGCTAATCCGATGGTGGTAGCAATGGTCAGTATTCCCTGACCACCAACGCCACCTAATATAATGTCTTTTTTCATTGTTGTTACATTTTTACTGAACAGAATTTTCTTTGGCAACTTTCTTTTTGGCATGTTTCAGCTTCATGCGCCGGGCCAGCGTCTGAACGCACTCGCGACGGGCAATAATAACGGAAGTCCCTTGATAAGCAAGCTCTTCATTGAAAATTTCTACATTTTCTCCGTGCAGGTGATGCAGTGGCTTGATAATACGGATGTGTTTCTCTTCCACACCGATGCCTTTCACGATATCTTCCAACCTGCCAAAACCGGCAGAATCCTGGCCGCCGGTCATCCCGGTGGTAGCATTATCGAGCAACAGCACGGTGATGGAGACTTTCCGGTTAACGGCATCCAAAAGACCGGTCATGCCCGAGTGGGTAAAAGTGGAATCGCCAATGGTAGCCACGGCGGGGACCAGTCCGGCTTCGGCAGCGCCCACAGCCATAGTAATGGCAGCGCCCATATCCACACAACTGTTGATAGACTCCAGCGGAGACAGAGCGCTAAGTGTGTAGCAACCGATATCAGAAAGTACGCGCCCCGGCGAGTAATCCTTCATAGCCTCATTTAATGCTTCGAAAGAATCCCAGTGGGAACATCCATCACAAAGCAAAGGAGGACGGCTTTTCAGGACTTCAGGAATGGCATAACCCTCAGGAATTTCCATTCCAAGGGCTTTTCCCACAATGTTTGGATTTAGTTCTCCTGCCCGCGGAAGTGTGCCGTCCATGCGACCTTTTATCAGCTTTCCATCATCGAGAATGCCGCGAAACAGCTCTTCGAGGATGGGATAGCCTTCTTCGAGAATAAGTACGGAATCAACCTCATCGTAAAGTTTTTTAACAAGTTTCCGCGAAACCGGATACTGCCCTATTTTCAGTACAGGATAAGGAATCTCCCCGCCCTGATAATTTTCCAAAAGATAGTTGTAAGCAATGCCACAGGCCACAATACCCATGCTTTTGTCTTTACCATCAAAAAGTTTATTATAACCTGACTTTTTGCTATCTTCCTGGAAAGCAAGTTGTTTACCAAGTAGTGTGTTGTATTTTTTTCGTGCAATGGAAGGCAGAAGAATGAACTGTTTCAAATCGGAAGGCAGGCTCAGCACACGCTGTGGAAGGATGTCACTTCTCAACACTCCCGAACGGGAATGTGACAAGCGGGTGGTGATACGAAACAGAACCGGTGTTCCGAAACGTTCGGAAAGCGTAAAAGCATAACGTGTCATATCGTAAGCTTCCTGTTGGTCGGAAGGTTCCAGTATGGGAATTTGTGCAAACTTGCCGTAGAACCGTGAATCCTGTTCGTTTTGCGATGAGTGCATGGAAGGGTCGTCGGCGGAGACAACCACCAGACCGCCGTGGGCTCCGGTAATGGCAGAATTGATAAAAGCATCGGCGGCCACATTCAGTCCTACGTGTTTCATACAAACCAAAGCCCGTTTGCCGGCATACGACATGCCGATGGCGGTTTCCATTGCTGTTTTTTCGTTGGACGACCATTGCGAAACAATATGCCTTTCTTTGGCTTCATCGGAAGCCTGAATATATTCGGTGATTTCCGTTGAAGGCGTTCCCGGGTAGGCAAAAACTCCGGAAATACCTGCATCCACAGCCCCCTGGGCTATGGCTTCATCACCGAGCAATAATAACTTATTCATGGATATTTATTGTTTTATTTATTTTATCGAAATCGATTGCAAAGTTACCATTTTTAACTCTATTGTGTTTTTTGCCCGGGCTATTGATAATAAATTTAAATTATCAGGAAAAACCTATTTTTACCAAAATTTTGCACATGAATCTACTGGCACATGCCCATCTTTCAGGAGACAATGAGAAACTGCTGGCAGGTAATCTGATAGCTGATGCCGTGAAGGGGAAAAACTGGTTGCGGTATTCCCCTGATATCAGGTTGGGAATCCTGCTGCACAGAAAAATAGATGATTTTACGGACAAACATCCTTTGGTAAGGCAAAGTAAGGCCGTGATTCGTGAACACTACGGGCTTTATTCAGGAGTCGTAACCGATATCTATTTCGACCATTTTCTGGCTGTAGAGTGGAAAATGTATTCCGATACAAGTCTTGTAAACTTTTCCCGGTATGTTTATGGTATTCTGTCCAGACATTTCACGATGTTGCCTCCCCGCATCAAATATATTTTGCCGTTTATGATAGCCCAAAACTGGCTGAATTCCTATGCTTCATCGCACGAACTGAAACGGATTTTTTACAATATGGACCGGCGGACCGGATTCCGGTCGGGAATGAAAACTGCTGTGTCCGTCATGGAAACACATTATGAGACTCTACAGCAAAACTTCAGGGATTTTTATCCGCAGTTGGAGCGGCGGGCTGAGGAAGTGTTGGTAAACGCCTGAGACACTTCAGGTTATCCTATACAGTGCAAATAGCAAATTATCAGGAATTGTCAATGGCACACGGTGACAAAAGCAATTTTATTATGACAAAGCTTAAGAGACAACAGTAAGCACCAGTTTCCGCCTGCTGCTGTGGCGGCGAAACTCACAAAAATAAATTCCCTGCCAGGTACCGGTGTTCAGCTGGTGGCGGCTTATGGGAATGGTTAACGAGGTACCGAAAACTGCTGTTTTAAAATGGGCAGGCATATCGTCGGAGCCTTCCAGCACGTGTGTGTAAAAAGGGGCGCCCTCGGGGGCAATTTTGTCGAGCAATGCATTCAGGTCGGTACGTACATCGGGGTCGGCATTTTCGTTGAGCATCAATGCCGCCGAGGTATGTTTTAAAAACAGGTTAAGCAAACCGGTTTCGGGCAGTTCGCCAACGGCATCAAGAACAAGATTATCAATCAGATGAAACCCTCTTTGGAATGAAGGGAGTGTAATTTCTTTTTGAAAAACCATGTTTATTTTATTTGGTGCAAAAGCGAAAAAACCCTGCATCAACTTTTGATACAGGATTGTAAATAGTGTGAAACGCTGTTACTTTTTAATGCCTGCAATTTCTTCCAGCATATCGGTTGTCAGTGATTTGGGTCTTTCGATAGCATAACCCAGGGCTCTGTCCCAGGTAATGTTTGCGAGAACTCCCATGGCTCTTCCCACACCAAACAGAACGGTATAGAAGTCATACTCGCGTAAGCCATAATGCCACTGGATAACCCCTGACTGGGCATCCACATTAGGCCACGGATTTTTGGCTTTACCCTGTTCTCTCAAAATATCGGGAACCACATCATACAGACGCGAAACAAAAGCAAAAATCGGGTCGTCCGGCAGATGTTTCAGACAGAATTCACGTTGTGACATGTAACGCGGGTCGGTTTTACGCAATACGGCATGACCGTATCCCGGAATCACCTGTCCGCTGTTCAGTGTATCCCATACAAATTCTTTCATTTTTTCTTCCGAAGGCAGTTTGCCGTCCATCTTTTCCATCACAGACTGGATCCATTTCAGCACTTCCTGGTTAGCGAGGCCGTGCAGAGGGCCTGCCAGGCCATCAAGACCGGCCGAAAGCGAATAGTAAGCATCGGAAAGAGCCGAAGCTACAAGGTGTGTGGCGTGAGCCGATACGTTACCCGACTCATGATCAGAGTGAATAATAAAATACATACGGGCCACATCATCGTAAGGCTCAGGCAGTCCCATCATGTGAGCAAAGTTCCCACCCATATCCAAATCCGGGTCGGGAGCGATAGGTGTATCACCTTTGTATTTCATCCGGTAGATGTAAGCGGCAATCACCGGAAGTTTTGCAATAATGTCCGTAGCATCCTCATACATAGGCTCCCATGCCGTCATTTTGTTAAATCCTTCTTCATAGAATTTAGCAAATTTCGATTCGCGCTGCATGGATAAAATAGCTGCGGAGAACATGGTCATGGGATGCGTATCGCGGGGCATAGCCCTCAGAACATCAAAAACATATTGCGGGACATTTCTTCTTTTTTTGAAATCGTCCACTATTTCCAGCGTTTCTTCCACTGTCGGGACTTCGCCGGTAAGCAGGTAGTACCAAAAAGCTTCGACATAAGGATAGTCTTTGCCTTCAGGCCTGGGAATTATGGCCATCACTTCAGGAATAGTTTTCCCCCTGAAACGAATGCCTTCCATGGGGTCAAGGTAAGAAATATCGGTCGCCAGACCTTTCACCCCTCTCATGCCGTTAATGGCTTGGGAAATATTTACTTCGCCCACTTTAACGTCGCCAAATTCTTTCAGCAGGCGTGTTGTTCTCGGTCTGTGGGCTTCGATTTTTTTCTCTAATGTTTCTTTTATAGTTGCCATGATTTATTGTTTTATATAATATCGGAGTAACCCGTCTTAATTTAATTTTTTCTGCAAATTTTTATCCAAAGCATTTAGAAAATCTTCGGTAGTCAGGTAGTCTTTCCCTGTCATAGCGTTACCTTTAATCAATAGAGCAAGATCTTTGGTCATCTGACCGGATTCGACGGTCTCCACACAAACTTTTTCCACACTGTGAGCAAAATCCATTAATTTCTGATTGTCATCAAATTTGCCACGATAATATAACCCGCGGGTCCAGGCAAAAATAGAAGCAATGGGATTGGTAGAGGTAGCTTTACCCTGCTGATGCAAACGATAATGCCGGGTTACCGTTCCATGGGCAGCTTCAGCTTCAACGGTCTTTCCATCAGGTGTCAGCAGCACAGAAGTCATCAGACCGAGCGAACCAAATCCCTGGGCGAGGATGTCAGACTGTACATCGCCATCGTAGTTTTTGGTTGCCCACATAAAACCACCTTCTTTTTTCATCACCTGGGCTACCATATCGTCAATCAGGCGATGCTCATAGTAGTTGCCATTGGTTTCAAATTTTTCTTTGAATTCGTTGTCGTAGATTTCCTGGAAAATATCTTTAAAACGGCCATCGTATTTTTTCAGGATGGTATTTTTTGTGGAGAGGAAAAGATCGAGCTTTTTCTCCAGCGCCATATTGAAACAGGCATAGGCAAACCCGGTAATAGATTCATCGGTATTGTACATCGACATGGCTACGCCATCACCTTCAAAATGAAACACTTTGTATTCCTGAGGTTCACTTCCGTCATCTGGCGTAAATTTAATGGTTACCGTTCCTTTTCCTTTGGTAATGAAGTCGGTGGCTTTGTATTGGTCGCCATACGCATGACGGCCTATGATAATCGGTTTTTTCCACCCGGGAACCAAACGGGGAACATTTTTCATCAAAATGGGCTCACGAAATACCGTTCCCCCCAAAATATTACGGATGGTGCCATTGGGAGATCTCCACATTTCTTTTAACCCAAACTCTTCCACACGCGCCTCATCAGGTGTAATGGTGGCACATTTCACGCCAATACTATATTTTTTGACGGCATTAGCTGCATCAATAGTAATTTGATCGTAGGTTTCATCGCGCTTTTGAATACTCAGGTCATAATATTTCAAATCAATATCCAAATAAGGTAAGATAAGCTTGTCTTTAATCATTGCCCACATAATCCTTGTCATTTCATCTCCATCCAGCTCAACTACCGGATTTGTTACTTTAATTTTTTCCATTCTTTAAAATCTATAGTTAAATAATTCAATAATTTTAACGTCTGTAAAATTACAACAACTATGGGATTTTTGTTCAAGTGTTTTATTAAAAATCACTAATTTTAAAATACATACAAATTACGCGTGCGTAATAAAATTTTATAAGCTTCTTTTCATGCTGTATTTTTTATTTTCAGCTTCTCTTTCTCCGTTTACCGACAAAAAGCTGCCGGTTACCGAATTTTTGTTTCGCACACTGTTTCACCTCACTATTTTTGCCCTGAAAATTAAAAACAGATAAAAATGGGACAAGCAAAAAAATTGTACAGAACTACTTACGACAAGATAATTGGCGGAGTAGCCGGTGGCCTGTCGGAATATTTTGATGTGGACGTGGTTATTTTCCGGCTGCTTTTTGTGCTGTTGGTGCTTCTTGGCGGAGGCGGTCTGGTGGCTTACATTATTATGTGGATTGTGGTTCCTGCCCAACCAATACCCCTCCAATACAACAAAGCTTCGGGTACACAGGCAAATCCCGGGTCTGGTGGGGATGCTGATGCCGGTAATCCCGCTACCGGTTCGGAAAGGGTAGCTTCTCCGGACTCACCTGCAAAAACACTTTCCAATACCAGCCTCGTTGCCGGAATTATACTTATCCTCGTGGGCGTCCTCTTCCTTGCTAATCGTATGCTGCCGTGGTTTGAGATGCGTGACTTCTGGCCGGTATTACTAATTGCAGGAGGCTTTTTAATCATTGATCCGAATATTTTAAAATCTAAAAACAGACAACAATGAAATTTAGAAATGTTTTTTGGGGACTGAGCCTCATAATAATTGGTGTCCTGCTCGTTGCAAGGAATCTGGGAGTTGTTGATTTCGATTGGTTTAACATTCTCCGCCTGTGGCCGCTGATACTTATCCTCTGGGGATTATCGGTGCTGCCTGTACGCGAAACCATCAAAATCGGTGCATTGGTCATCCTTTTGGGTGGCGCCACCTGGTTTGTACTGGAAGGACCGGAGTCGGATATGCATCTGGATATTTTTAGCCATTTTAATCAGGATTATGGTGAAGA
>BTTE01000050.1:0-22034 GCA_036244975.1 bacterium
TTTTTCCGTAAAAGTAAACAGGCCAAATGACAATTTGTGTCGTCATACTGTTTTATTTCTGATTTTTTTATCTACGTACTCCTTTAATCCTTTTGGGGCAAGAACTTTCACCTCATCCATAAGTCCCAGGACAAATCGTCCGACGCCTTCAAATCCGCAGACTTCCCCATTGAACTGCCACTTGTTGTCAGGAAGTTTGGTGCATAACGGCTCGGCCAGTGGGTATTCTTCGATCAGCAGGCTGTAGGCACGCATGTTGAGCAACAGGCTGACAGGTATTTGGTTGTGGCTGCTGATGCGAAATACGTCCACGGGCTGCTTTTTGTGTTGGCCGGCATACGCGAAAGGTTTATCGAGGATTTCCACGTGGTCTATCCGGGCGGTTTTAAACTGTTTGTTTTGCCTGCTTTCGGGGTCAAAAGCCCAGACGGCGATGTAGTTGGTGGTGAAGTCGAAAGGTTCTACCAGCCGGTCGCGTTCCAGGTTACTGTTGGCCGAGCGGTAATGGCGAAGCAGCACCTGCCTTTTGGTTTCAATAGCGTGAATGAGCGCATGGACATTCTCGCTGTTTTTTCCTTTTATCACGGCGTCAACAACCCGGTCAAAATTGTAGAGTGAATAGAGTTTCTTTTCAAGGTTCTCTTTCAACACGTTGTTGTCGCTGACAGCGTGGATGGCTTTGGTGAGCAGCCAGGCTTCTTCTTCCGAAAAATGGAGCAGGTCGGAAATTTTCCTGAAGGCTTTGTCCATTTTCTCAATACGATAGCGGCCCCCGGACACGGCAAACACAAAACCTGTTTCTTTAAAGCTGGCGATGTATCGCTGAACGGTACGCTCAGAAGTGTTGAATTTTTCGGCCAGCTCGGTAATCGTATAATTCCGGTTACCCGACAACAGAAGCAGCATGTTTAATACGCGCTTTATTTTTGCATGGGAATCCATTTTTCAGGTCAAAGTGTGTGGCTCGGGTTCATACTTTTTTGGTTTTAGAACTTCAAATTTACACAATATTTGTATTCTTTCGACCAAACCTGAAGTATTTTTGGTACTGCTGGTCACGAATGCGCAACTTCTATGTGCGAAGATCCGGTTAAAAACTATCCCGTAGCTTTTTCGTTTCCCGTAACTGCCCGTAAAGTTTTTCGGCCTGCGGATAATACAAACTTTGCTGTCCATCCGAAAAAGCTTTTTCCGGGGTTTCGTGAATCTCCATTATCACCCCGTCGGCACCGCTCATAACTCCGGCAAGCGCCATGGGGGGAACATATTTCCGGATACCCACGCCATGCGAGGGGTCAACGATCACCGGCAAATGGGTTTTATCTTTTAAAATAGGAATAGCGCTCAAATCCAGCGTATTGCGTGTGGCCCGCTCGAAGGTGCGAATACCTCTTTCGCACAGCATGATTTTTTCGTTGCCGCTGGAAAAAACATATTCCGCCGAATACAGCAATTCGTCAAGAGTTCCTGAAATGCCCCGTTTGATCATCACCGGTTTGTCTACCTTTCCCAGTACATCCAACAAGTTAAAATTCTGGGAATTGCGAGCCCCCACCTGAAAGATATCCACATAGTCCATCATCTTCTCTACCTGTGACACCTGCATCACTTCGGTAATCACTTTGATACCATTTTCAGAACAATGTTTGTAAAATAATTTTAGCCCTTCGATGCCAAGACCACGAAAAGAATAGGGCGAGCTGCGGGGTTTATAAACACCGCCGCGCATAATGCGGATATTGTTTTTCATCAAATGCCCGACAATACTCTCGATTTGTTCCTCGCTTTCGATGGCACAGGGGCCCGACATGATGGTTAGCTCCCCGTTTCCGATTTTAATACCGTCTCCGAGGTCGATCACCGAATTGCAAAGCTTCCATTTCCTTGATACCATTTTGTAGCTGTCCGAAACGCGATGAATGTCTGCAATTCCTTTTAGATTACCGATTTCACGCAGGTCAAATTCCCCGGAAGGGATGCCCACAATGTATTCTCTGAAGTTGGTCTTAACAGGTCGCGCCTCAATTTTCAGCGTCTTTAGTTTGTTCAGCAGGATTTCTCTTTCTCCCCGGGTGATACTTTTTTCTAATTGTATAATCATGAACGTATGCTTTTTACAAAATCATGAACGTGTTGTTTTAAAAGGCCCTCTTTTTCCAGTGCCCTGATAAAAGCGCTGCCAATAATAGCTCCGGAAGCATTGCGGCAGGCGGCTTCATAACTTTTTCTGTCGCTGATGCCAAAGCCGATGAGGGTCGGATTTCTCAGATTCATTCGGTTGATGCGGTCGAAATAGGATTTCTGTGCCTGTTGCAAGTCGGCTTTCTGTCCGGTAATGGAGGAGGAGGAAACCACGTATAAAAAACCCCGGCTTTCGGCATCCAACAGTTTAATACGCCCGGTTTCGGTTTGCGGACTAATGAGAAAGATCATGTCGAGGTTAAGGTTTTCCACCATTTGTTTGTATTGTTTTCGATAAATTTCAACGGGCAAATCGGGGATGATGAGCCCGTCCACCCCACATTGGGCGGCTTCTTCCAAAAAGGCCCTCTCTCCGTAAGCCATCAACTGATTCAGGTAGCCCATTAATATCAGGGGGATTTGAGAATGTTTTCTGATTTCACGGATTTGGTCAAAGATCATTTCCAGACGTATGCCGTTTTTAATGGCCTCGGTACTACTGTGTTGGATGACCGGACCATCGGCCAGCGGGTCGGAAAAAGGCATGCCGATTTCCACCATATCTACTCCCGCTTTTCCCAGCTCCAGGACAATCTCCACCGTATCTGCCAGCTTAGGAAAACCGGCAGTCAGATAGATGTTTAAAATATCTTTTTTCTGTTGAAATAGTTGCTCTGTTTTGTTCATGTCAAAAGGTTCTTTAGGTTATTTACTTTCGGTTTTTTTCAAAATCATCCAAATATTTCAGGTACGTTTCCATGTCTTTGTCGCCGCGTCCCGACAGGTTGATTACTACATTTTCGCCGGGATGAAGTTTGATTTTTTTCAGAGCAGCGAGGGCATGTGCCGACTCCAGCGCGGGGATGATACCCTCCAGTCGTGTCAGTTCAAAAGCGGCATCTAAAGCTTCCCTGTCTGTGGCTCCGAAGAAAGTTCCCCGCCGGCTTTTGAACAGATAAGCAAGCAAAGGGCCGATGCCGGGATAATCCAGCCCCGCCGAAATCGAATAAGGCTCGGTGATCTGTCCCTCTTCATTTTGCATGAGCAGGGTTTTGCTTCCATGAATAATACCTTCGCTGCCGGTTTGTGTAGTGGCGGCCGTTTGTCCGCTATCGACGCCTAATCCTTCGGCCTCTACGGCTATCAGCTCCACGTTTTCGCGGTCGAGATAGTGGTAAAATGCTCCGGCAGCATTGCTGCCTCCGCCCACACAGGCAATGATCTTATCGGGATAATCGCGGCCGGTTTTTTCCAGTAACTGTATTTTCATTTCCCGGCTTATCACCGACTGAAAACGGGTTACCATATCGGGATAGGGATGCGGCCCCACCACCGAACCGATAAGATAATAAGTGTCGTTGGGATGATTGATCCAGTCGCGGATGGCCTCGTTGGTGGCATCTTTCAAGGTGCGACTGCCCGATTTGGCCGGGCGTACTTCTGCTCCGAGCATACGCATGCGCGCCACATTGGGTGCCTGCCGTGCCATATCCACTTCGCCCATATACACTACACATTCCAAACCCATCAGGGCGGCAACGGTGGCGGTGGCAACGCCGTGCTGGCCGGCTCCCGTTTCGGCAATGATGCGTTTTTTCCCGAGCCGTTGTGCCACAAGGATTTGCCCGATTGTGTTATTGATTTTGTGCGCTCCGGTATGGTTCAGATCTTCTCTTTTCAAAAAAATACGGGTTTGGTATTTTTCGGACAGACGATGGGCAAAATACAAAGGGGTAGGCCTTCCCGCATAATCCTGTAATAACTTTTTAAACGCTGTCTGAAAGCTTTCGGACTCGATAATGCCGATATAGTTTTTACGAAGCAATTCTACATTGGGATAAAGCATTTCGGGGATAAAAGCGCCTCCGAAATCACCGTAAAAACCGTGTTTGTCAGGATTGTAATTCATTTTTAAATCGTTTTATTTTGTTTATATCTTTTATCCCCGGAAGGATTTCAAACCGGCTGTTGATGTCCACACCGTAAAAGGCGGGATGTTTTATGTTCCGGATGGCTTCTGCCATGCTTTCATCAACGCCGCCGCTGAGCAAAAATGGCGTTGTCCCGCGATATTGCTCCAGGATTTGCCAGTCAAAGATAATTCCGTTCCCGCCTGCCAAAGGCCCTGATGCATCAAAAAGGAAAAAAGTACAGGCCTCTTCGTAAGGTTTCAGTGTGTCGAAGTTAAAATCATCGTGCAGGTTAAATGCTTTGATGACCGGAGCAACCGACTGCTGAATTTTTTGACAAAAATCCGGACTTTCCGTTCCATGTAACTGAATAAGGTCCAGTTGGTATTCCTCTTTTATTAATAAAATATATTCTTGCGATTTATTCACGAATACACCCACTTTCCGAATGGGTTCGGGAATCATCGTTTCCGGGGGCCGGTCGCAATATCGTGGCGAAAGTTCGTGGAAGATAAAGCCGATAAAATCTGGATGTAGGGCGACGAGTTCGGTAATGTTTCCGGCCTCTTTCATGCCACAGACTTTCAGATGTATTTTTGATGCTTTTTCCGGCCTCATAATGATGGGGTTGTTTGAAAGTTGCGTATTTTCCGGATGAAATCGCGGCAGGCCATTTCGGGAGATACCGCCCGCATGAAAAGCCCGCCGATGAGGAAGCCATCAAAACCTGCTTTTTTCAACCGGATAACATCCTCCGGAGTTTGAATGCCGCTTTCCGCAATTTTTATACTGCCGGCAGGCAGCTTTTCCGCCAGCCGGATGGCATGGTCGAAGTTCACAGTGAAATTTTTGAGGTTGCGGTTGTTGATTCCCACCAAATCAGCCTCTTCCACATAAGCATCCAGTTCGTTTTCAGCATAGAACTCCAGGAGCACTTCCATGCCCAGATGATGTGCCAAAGCTGTAAAACGGCTGATTTCTTCTTTGGAAAGTATCGCAGCAATCAGCAAAACGGCATCGGCGCCAATGGCTTTGGCTTCGTAAACCTGGTATTCGTCCACAATGAAATCCTTTCGCAGGACAGGGCAGTAATTGAATTTTCGTGCGGTTTCCAAATCTTCGTTGCTGCCGCCAAAAAAGTTTTCATCTGTTAGTACTGACAAAGCTGATGCTCCGGCCTGCATATAACCGATGGATATTTTCTCCACTGCTGCATAGATATTGATGGCTCCTTTGGAGGGCGATTTTCGCTTAAATTCGGCAATGATACCCGATTTGTCCGGACGCAGTACATACTGTTTCAGCGAAATACAGGGAGCTGAATAGTGAATACTCTTTTTCAGTAACTCCAAAGGATACAGACGCATCCGCTCTTTGGTCTCCTCTCGTTTGTGGTCGATTATTTTTTCAAGTATATCCATGGGTCGTTATTTTTTTGAAAGTTCTACAGCCCTTGTCAAAGAGACAAGAGCACGCCCTGATACCAGGGAGCTTTTGGCTGTTTCAACACATTCTTTCAGACTTTTGTTGTTTTCAAAAACCTGAATGGCAGCAGCTGCATTGGCAAGTACAACATCGGTTTGCGCTGTCGTTCCTTCGTTTTTCAGAATTGTAAGAAAAATGGCAGCAGCTTCCGGCACGGTTTTTCCGCCGGAAATATCTTCGGCTCCGACCGCCGGCAAACCCCAATCACCGGGACTTAATAGTTTTTCGCCATCGGGCTGATAACTTTTTACTTTGCCTGTAAGCGACACTTCATCATAACCATCCAGACTGTGAATGATGTTAAACCGGAAACCGTCATCTTTTTGGAAAAGATAGTTGTACAAACGGGCCACTTCCAAATTAAAAACGCCCACCATTTGATGTTTTGGGAAAGAGGGATTCACCAGCGGCCCCAGCATATTGAAAAAGGTTTTTACACCCAGTTCGCGACGTATCGGCGCTACATTCTTCATAGCCGGGTGGAACAGCGGTGCATGCATCATGCAAAATCCTGCTTCTTCTAATTGTTGTTTCAGTTTCGATTCGTCGTTGGTGAAGATGTAACCGAGATGTTCCATCACGTTGGAAGATCCGCAAGAGGAAGAAACGCCGTAATTACCGTGTTTGGCCACCTTGTAACCTGCTCCGGCCACGACAAAAGCCGCTAAGGTAGAGATGTTAAAGGTGTCTTTTCCATCGCCACCTGTGCCACAAACATCAATGGTTTCAAAATCTGATAAATCTACTTTTCGGCACAAATCAAGCAGTGCTGTACGGAAACCTTTGAGTTCTTCCACAGAAATCTGACGCATAAGATATACGGTGAGAAAAGCGGCAATTTGTGAAGGATTGTAATGGCCTTTGCCAATTCCCGTGAGCACATTATAGGCATCTTGTTCGCTGAGCTGGCGGTTGTCGAATAACCTGTTGAGAATATTTTTCATTTGAAGAATTGGTTTTTTACAGATTTAAAAAATTGAAAATCATTTGTTTGCCATAAGGCGTTAATATTGATTCGGGATGAAACTGAAGACCGAATACGGGGTATTCCCTATGCCTGATCGACATGATATAACCTTGTTCATCGCGGGAGGTGATGGTTAGGGCTGCCGGAAAATTTTCCTCATCGATTACCCAGCTGTGGTAACGTCCGGCCATGAATTCGCCGGGAATACCATCAAAAACAGGATCGTCTTTTCCCTTGAGATAAATGGGGGTAGCCACACCGTGATAAACCTGTTGGAGGTTCACTAACCTGCCACCAAATACTTCACCTATGGCCTGCATGCCGAGACAGACTCCGAGGATTTTTTTTGTAGAAGCATACCGTCTGACGATCTCCTTCAGTATGCCGGCTTCATCGGGAAGACCCGGCCCCGGCGAAAGGACAATCCGGTCGTAGCCGGCCACCTGTTCAAGGCTTATTTTATCATTTCGGTACACCTCGACACTGCAACCGGGATGTTCGCGGATGTAATGCACCAGGTTGTAGGTGAAAGAATCGTAATTATCGAGAACCAAAACTTTTTTCATGATATTTCTTTTTTATGGGATCCTTTTTATAATGTTTCCGCCTTTTTTATTGCAGAAACCAAAGCTCCCAGTTTGTTGTGTATTTCCTGCAGTTCGTTTTCTTCCACCGAAGAAACCACTATACCCGCTCCCGCCTGAAACCAGAGGCGGTTGTTTTTGCTGAGAAAGCTGCGTATGGTAATGGCGTGGTTCAGCGAACCGTCGAAACCAATAATACCAATGGCCCCACCGTAAAAGCCCCGGCTTTGGTTTTCGTAACGGTCGATGAGTTGCATGGCTTTGAACTTTGGCGCTCCCGAAAGGGTGCCGGCGGGGAAGGTGTCGGCAAAAAGCTGCAAAGCATCTGCTCCCTGGTTGAGTTCGGCTTCCACCTCCGAAACCAAATGAATCACATGGCTGTAATATTGAATTTCTTTATACGTCTTTATCACCACATTTTTTCCGTGACGGCTTAAATCGTTCCTCGCCAGATCGACCAGCATGGTGTGTTCGGCATTTTCTTTGGGATCGGAGGTTAATTCCCCGGCCAGCTTTTTGTCCGCTTCGTCATTGCCGCTTCTTTTAAAAGTTCCGGCAATGGGGTTGATGATGGCTTTTCCTTGTTTTACTTTCAGTTGCGCCTCCGGTGAGGAACCGAAAAGTTTAAAATTCCCGTAGTCAAAATAATAGAGGTAAGGGGAAGGATTTACCGAGCGTAAAGCGCGGTACACATTGAATTCATCTCCCTGAAAGGCCTGGGAGAACTGCCGGGAAAGGACAATTTGAAAGATATCGCCACGTTGACAATGCTCCTTGCCTTTCTTCACCATTTCCATGAACTGCTCATCGCTCAGGTTAGACTCTTTTTCACCGGATAATTTAAAACCGTAGGATGGGAATTTATTGATATGCAACAGGGTTTCCATGTGCTCCATTTGCGATTTTTCCCCATCAAGGCGGTTTTCGATGATGAGCAGCTCGCTTTTAAAATGATCGAAACGCAGTACAAAACGAAAGGCCGCATAATGCATAAGGGGAATTTGTTGTTCGGCTTTTTGGGGTGCGTGCAGTTCGATGGTCTCGAAATATTGCACTGCATCATAAGCGGTATAACCGAAAAAGCCGTTGGCTCCCATAGTTTCATCGGAGCTGTTGTGTATTTTACCATCCTCGTATTGCAGTTGAAACCTTCGGATAAATTGTTGTAGTTTGGGGATGAGTTCTGTTTTGGAAAAGAGTTTTATCTCCCGGTTTTCTTCTCCAATGCTTTGTTTGATAATATTTTCCTCCAGCACAAAAGAAGCCAGCGGGTCCAGACAAACAAAAGAATATTTGTTGTCGTTGCCGTGATAGTCGGAGCTTTCCAGCAGAAAAGAATGATAAAATTTATCTCTCAGGTTCAGATAAAGACCCACCGGGCTGAGGGTGTCTGCCAGCAATTTCTTTGATTTTACGTGTACTTTAATTGTTTCCATTTGAAATTTTGATTAAAAAAAAAACGGCCTGTCGTGAATCGACAGGCCGTTTGAAATATTTTATAATGCAAGCGCTCCTCTTCACGTCAGTTTCGGACGAAGAAAAGCCACCACCAATTATTATTCAAATTCATCTTGTTCATGGCGACAAATGTAGAAATAAAATGTTTTAAAATGCAAGAGTTTTGAATTTTTTATTTATGAAGGGCTTTTTGGCTACGAATGCATGGGTAAGATTTGGAGTCAACCGGAAGAATTTTCGCTCTGTCTATCCTTCTTTTTTGATTACTGTTTTTCGAGGCCGTTTAGGCAACTGATCTGTTTTGCCTGCATTTTACGCTTCAGCAATTCATAATTTTCAAACGAATTTTCATCTGAATGAGTTTGGGGGTGGTATAAATGGTAGGTAATTGCTTTGTTTTTTATTGACTTCTTTTTGAGTCCGCTTTCAATTAGCCGCCATTCTATATCGCAGTCTTCGCCAACGCCTACACGGATATAATCCTCGTCAAACCCATTGACATCGATTAAATATTGCTTCAGAATACTCCAGTTGCATCCCACCAGTCCCCTGGTCTTTAACGCCAGTTTAAAATAGGGATTATAAATACTTTCTTTTATTTTTTTACTGTCGGAAAAAATTAATGAAAAGACAGACAGACGTTTAAATGATTGTTTTCTTAAAATAGAAGCGGATAACTTTTCCCCCAGCATAACTCTTCTTCCGAGAAGAAAACACCCCGGTTTTAGATTTTTAATATACTGTTTTATAAAGTGTTTGTGGGGAACACAATCGCCATCAATAAAAACCAACTTTTCAGCATTTGCATGCAACACCGACCTGTTCAGCATCATGTTTTTACGGAAACCGTTGTCTTCTTTTTGGTATATATGGGAAATTGGAAACGGATATAAATGTCCGTTGCCTTTTATAAAAGAGATGGTTTCTTCGTTAAAGTCATCCTCTGAAACGATAACTTCAAAATCTTTAAAACTTTGATTGCGGAGTGCCTTTAAGATAATCTTCAGATTATCAAGCGCCCGGTAATAGGAAATGATCAGCGTTAATTCCATTTTTTTCTCGTAAACAGCTTGTGGCTGAATAATTGTAATTAGGTTATTATCTCGATCAGATTATAATTTTGTACATTCTCTATGCGTTTCCTTTTCAAAAGTATTTATAGGGAATCCGACTTTTGGGGAGCGTAAATTTTTTTAAAAAGCAACAACTAATTTTTACTTTTTCCCGGCTATTCAATTTTGTACAAAAATACGATATGAGATAATTTCAGCGCTGCTGTTGTTTCAGTTGGCAAAGATATAACCTTTTTGACGTTATGTTGTCAATGCCTGAATAGCGTTGACCGATTTGACTACCGAATAACCATCGAATAACCAATTAACGAATTAACCAATTAACGAATTAACTAATTATCGAATGACCATTCTCCTCCGTGAACCTGAAAAAATTTCTTGTACATTTGCAATGATCAAGACAAACAGATTATGAGCAAAAGGGAATGGAAAAAAATCAAAGATTTTGAAGAGATAAAATTCGAATGCTGGAACCATATTGCTAAGATAACCATCAACAGGCCAAAATATTATAATGCTTTTACGCCGACCACAACCACCGAAATGTCAGTTGCTATGGACATTTGTCGTGAAGATATGTCCGTTTACAGTGTAGTGCTCACGGGCGAAGGCGACAAGGCGTTTTGCGCCGGCGGCGACCAAAATGTGAAAGGCAAAGGCGGTTACATTGGCAAAGATGGCATTCCGCGCCTGAATGTACTGGATGTACAGCGGAAAATTCGTTCCATTCCCAAACCGGTGATTGCCATGGTGAACGGTTTTGCCATTGGCGGCGGCCATGTGCTGCATGTGGTTTGCGACCTGACCATTGCCTCCGAAAATGCCCGGTTCGGACAAACCGGTCCCAAAGTGGGTAGTTTTGATGCGGGCCTGGGTTCTTCGTATCTTGCCAGCATCGTAGGACAGAAAAAAGCCCGTGAGATATGGTTTCTTAACAAACAATACACAGCGCAGGAAGCCCTGGAGATGGGGATGGTCAACAAAGTAGTGCCATTAGAAAAGCTGGAAGATGAAACCGTGGAATGGTGCCTCACCATGCACAAGCGAAGTCCCATGGCGCTGCGCATGATCAAGCTGGGGCTAAATGCCGGGCTGGACGGACAAATAGGGTTGCAGGAATTTGCCGGCAATGCTACGCTGCTCTATTACATGACCGATGAAGCACAGGAGGGGAAAAATGCCTTTCTGGAAAAACGAGACCCCGATTTTCATAAATATCCGAAATTTCCATAGGAAAGTGATAATTTCCGAATGTCAGCACAGGGAAACCTCTATGGAGACGGATTAAAAAATAATGAGCAACTATTCGATAATTCATGACAACAATTAGTCAATCAGTATTTTCAGCATGGGTTGAAGCTTTCCGGTTAAGGACGCTGCCTTTGGCGCTTTCTACCATTTTTGTGGGCAGTTTTTTGGCAGTTGCAGATGGCCATTACGATATTTGGATAATTGGCCTCGCTGTGCTGACCACTTTGTTCCTGCAAATTTTATCCAATCTGGCCAATGATTACGGTGATGTCCTGAAGGGAACGGATAATGACGACCGGGTGGGCCCGAAAAGGGGGGTGCAAAGCGGTAAGATTTCTCTCCGGCAAATAAAATCGGCCATTATTCTCTTTGTGATGCTCTCTTTTGTTGCGGGCCTGGGACTTTTGTATGTATCGCTGGGAAATCATTTTCTCACAGCACTTTTGTTTTTGGCGCTTGGGCTGGCGGCCATTGCGGCTTCCATAAAGTACACCGCCGGAAGTCATGCCTATGGTTACCGGGGACTGGGCGATGTATTTGTATTTGTTTTCTTTGGCCTGGTGGCAGTGCTGGGAACCTATTATCTTAACAGCCAGCAGTTTCACTGGCGTTTGCTGCTGCCGGCAGCGGCCATGGGGCTTTTGAGTGCGGGAGTGTTGAATCTCAATAATATGCGCGACATGGATAACGACCGGGCTTCCGGTAAACATACCATCGCCTCACGGCTGGGTTACGACCGGGCAAGAATTTATCATGCTTTGCTTGTCATTTTTGCACTGGTCTTTGCTACGGTTTATGTTCTGCTGGATTTTCACTCCGTTTGGAATTTCCTGTTTTTACTCTCATTTCCTCTTTTTTTCAGGGATTTGATACGAATTTTTAAAATATCGGACAAAGCTGTACTCGATGGTTATTTAAAATCGCTGGCCCTCTCCACGCTGTTGTTTTCGGTGCTTTTCGGGATTGGAATTTGTTTGTAAAAATTGTTCGTTTTTTCCAGACCTTTTCAGGTTGGGAAAAACCTGAAAGGTTTTCCTTAAAACAGCGAATTCACCAGGTCATCATCGGCAACATTGGGCAATGTTACCCGTAAATTTGGGTTCTGTTCCATGGCACGCTGAGCGGCAAGCATGGCTCCATTGTTCCGTGCCCAGCTGCGGCGTGAAATGCCGTTGTTCACATCCCAGTAAAGCATGGCCTGCAGGCGGCGGTGTGCTTCGTCGCTGCCATCGAGTACCATGCCGAAACCACCGTTGATAACTTCGCCCCAGCCAACGCCACCGCCGTTGTGGATAGAAACCCAGGTTGCCCCGCGGAAAGCATCTCCAATAACATTTTGGATAGCCATGTCGGCAGTAAATTTGGAACCGTCATAAATATTGGAAGTTTCCCGGAAAGGCGAGTCGGTTCCGGAGACATCGTGGTGGTCACGCCCAAGAACGACAGGAGCCGATATTCTTCCGCTTTTTACCGCCTGGTTGAAAGCGGAAGCAATTTTTATCCGGCCTTCAGCATCGGCATAAAGAATACGGGCCTGCGAACCCACCACCAGCTTGTTCTGCTGTGCTCCTTTTATCCATTGGATGTTGTCGGTTAGCTGGCTCTGAATTTCTTCGGGAGCACTGTTTAAAATGCTTTTTAGGATGTCAGCGGCGATTTTATCGGTGAGTGCCAGGTCTTCGGGCTTTCCCGAAGTACAAACCCAGCGGAAAGGGCCGAAACCGTAATCGAAAAAGAGCGGGCCCATAATATCCTGTACGTACGAAGGATAGCGGAAGTTTATGCCATCTTTAGCCATGATGTCGGCGCCTGCGCGTGAAGCCTCCAGCAGGAAAGCATTGCCATAATCAAAGAAATACATCCCTTTACGGGCAAGGTTGTTGATGGCTGCCACCTGGCGGCGCAACGAAGCCCGTACTTTTTCTTTAAAAGCTTCCGGTTCTTCAACCATCATGCGGTTGGCTTCTTCAAAACTTAGCCCCACAGGATAATATCCGCCTGCCCAGGGATTGTGCAGCGAGGTCTGGTCGGAGCCCATATCCACAAAAATATTTTCTTTGTCCAGCCTTTCCCAAAGCTCCACCACGTTGCCTTCATAAGCAAAGGAAACGACCTCTTTTTCAGTTTTGGCTTTTTTAATCCGGGTTATAAGGTTGTCAAGATCGGTAAAGATTTCGTCCACCCATCCCTGCTCATGTCGTTTTTGGGCCGCTTTGGGATTGACTTCGGCTACCACCGAAACCACGCCGGCAATATCGCAGGCTTTGGGCTGAGCGCCCGACATGCCACCCAGTCCCGAAGAGACAAACAGTTTCCCGGCAAACGGATCTTCACTTTTTTGGGCTGTTTTTCGTGCGGCATTCATTACGGTGATGGTGGTGCCGTGCACAATGCCCTGTGGGCCAATGTACATAAAAGAACCCGCCGTCATTTGTCCGTACTGACTGACCCCGAGCGCATTAAACCGTTCCCAGTCATCCTGTTTTGAGTAGTTGGGAATCACCATGCCGTTGGTTATCACCACGCGCGGCGCTTCTGTGTGCGATGGAAAAAGTCCCAGCGGATGGCCTGAATACATCACCAGTGTCTGTTCTCCGGTCATGGTAGCGAGGTATTGCATGGTCAGCAGATACTGCACCCAGTTCATGAAAACAGACCCGTTGCCGCCGTAAGTGATCAGCTCGTGCGGATGCTGTGCTACTGCAGGGTCCAGGTTGTTCTGAATCATGAGCATAATGGCCGCTGCTTGCTTGTTCTTGTGCGGATACGCGTCGATGGGACGCGCATACATGTCGTAATCGGGACGAAACCGGTACATATAAATCCGGCCGTACTTTTTCAGTTCCTCTGCAAATTCGGGTGCCAGTATTTTATGGAATTTTTCCGGAAAGTAGCGCAGTGCATTTTTCAGCGCCAGCTGCTTCTCTTCCGTCGTTAAAATATCTTTCCGGATGGGAGCATGGTTAATACTCTTATCACAGACTTTGGATTCGGGCAATTCGTTGGGGATACCTTTCAATATTGCAGCTTGAAATTCTTTAAGGTTCATGACGTTTTTATTTTGAGGCAAATTTATGAATGATTTGTAATTGCTTCGAAAGACTTTACAATTGAAAAAAGTCCCCTATGGTTATTATTGATCGGAAATTTATAACAGGAATTTCATTGATTTACAAAAATCCATCTTCCGACTTCTGACTTCCGACTTCTGACTTCAAATCCGTTCTTTCGAGTTTTTTAAAATATTATACAGAAATTCCCTTGCCCTGAAAAGCTGGGCTTTCACCGTTCCCAGCGGTAAATCCAGCTCCTGCGTAATTTCTTCGTAGCTGTATTCCTTGAAATAGCGAAGCTCAATAAGCTTTTTATAATGTGGTTTCAATTTTTCAACCACCTGATGCATCAGCTCGATTTTTTGAGAGCGGATAAATTGCTCTTCCGGGTCAGGATTGCCGGCGGGAATGCGTGTAGGCTGGTCCTCTTCACTTTGTCCGGGCAGACCGTTAACGGCCCTCGTGGACTTGTTCCGGGTTCGCATAAAATCGATGCAGTTGTTGGTGGCAATTTTAAACAGCCAGGTACTGAAAGCATAATCGGGCGTATATTGATGCAGGCTTTTAAAGGCTTTTCCGAAAGCCTCAATGGTAAGGTCTTCGGCGTCGTGTGGGTTTTGGGTCATTTTCAGCATCATGTAATACAAACCGTCGTAATAGTGATGCAGCAATTGGGCATACGCACTCTGGTCACCTTCATCCAAAGCCTTGCGGATGAGCTTATAATCTCTTCTCCCTTTTTCCGTGAGGTTTGCATTTATTTCCATTTGACCGTCTTGGTGAAAAATCCCAAAAATCCCACAATTAGCATGAGTAGCAGATGAGCGGGTTCCCACAAAAGCGAAAATAACAATAATTGTTTTTCCTGTAACCTGCCCAGCACTTTAATGTGGATAACTGTTCTGGAAACAAGGCGGATAAAAACGGAACTTAGCGCTATGTAAAGCAGCAATTGTTGTGAGGTTACGGCCAGGAGGATAATCAGACTCAGGTAATAAAGTCCCAGACTCAGGCTGTAGGTTCCCAGCAGGAATTTGTATTTCGGTTTGTATTTTTTCGCGGTGGTCAGATGCCGGCGTTTTTGCCGAAGCCATTCGTTGAAATGGTGTTTCGGCTCTGAAAAAACAAAAGCTTCAGACGAAAGCTCAACAAGCGTATTTCCCTTCCGGGCTACTTCGTTGATAAACAGGTCGTCGTCGCCGGAAACTACTGAATAATGCGCAATGAAACCTTTGTTTTTCAGGAACAACGATTTCCGGTAGGAGAGGTTGCGTCCGACGCCCATGTAAGGTTTCCCGGCCAGGGCAAAAGAGAGGTATTGCAGCGCCACGAGGAAAGTATCGTAACGAATCAGCCGGTTCAGGAAGCCTTTTTCTTTGACGTAAGGTCCGTAACCCAACACAACTTCGGTTTTGTCGTTGTAGTTGGAGGCCATTCGGCTGATCCAGTATGGCGAAGCCGGTTTGCAGTCGGCATCGGTAAGCAACAGAATTTCGTGGCTGGCAGATTTGATACCAATAGAAAGCGGAAATTTCTTACCATGGAAAAAGTTCAAATCCTGTTTAATGGTAATCACTTTCAGACGTGAGTAGTTGGTTTGCAGCTCTTTAAGATAATCGGCTGTTTCGTCATCCGAAGTGTGATTTACCACGACCACTTCAAAATCGGGATGTTTTTGTTCGAGAATAGCCGGCAGGTTTTTTTTGAGATGGTGGTACTCGTTGCGAGCAGCCAAGACTACCGAAACAGGCGGTTGTTCCGTCGTTGCCGGGGGCCGCTTACGCAAAAAAGCCAGTTTTGAAAAGAGTATCCAGTAATAGACCAACTGGGTAAGCAGGCTCACGAGAAGCAGAACTGTCAACACAATTTCAACAGGGGTAAATTGGATCATTTGCAGGAATGATTATAACATGGCAAAGGTATTTAATTTCTCAACGTTGCCAATGTTAAGTTTTCAGTTGTTAATTGGTAAAACGGGGAAAGTAAAGGGGACTTCTAATAATTCCTTTCTTTCAAGAAACAAATGAGATGAACAAGATGCCTGCCTTGCCGGTCAGGCAGGCAAGGCATAAATTTTTCTGAATAGCCATAGCTATTGAGAAAAATTTTCATCGTCTATAAAAAACTCTGAAAATCTTGATGCGAACCAATTATTAGAAGTCCCCTAAAGTTTCTTATGGCTGCATCGGCGCGCGAATGTTTTGCGTGCCCGGGCTTTAGTTATTGAATAAGAATATCATCGAATTGCCCTATATTTGTCGAAATTTTGGAAGATTTTATGCAGTTTACACTACAGAAGACGGACGATAAAACATCGGCGCGGGCAGGTGAAATAATTACGGACCACGGGAAAATTCAAACACCGGTTTTTATGCCCGTGGGCACGGCAGGTACGGTAAAAGGGGTGCATATGCGCGATGTGAAGGAGGACGTGAAAGCACAGATTATTCTCGGGAATACTTACCACCTGTATCTGCGACCGGGTATGAAAATTATTGAACAGGCCGGCGGACTGCACCGCTTTAACGGCTGGGATGGCGCCATCCTCACCGACAGCGGCGGTTATCAGGTTTATTCGCTTTCGGGGACCCGGAAATTAGATGAAAACGGTGTTCTTTTTCGCTCGCATATCGATGGCTCGAAACATCAGTTTACGCCTGAAAACGTGATAGATACCCAACACAGCCTCGGCTCTGACATTATGATGGCTTTCGACGAGTGCACGCCTTATCCGTGTCATTACGATGATGCCAAAAAGTCGCTGGATATTACGCATAAGTGGCTGGCAAGGTGTGTGAAAAGAGAGGAAGAAACCGAACCGAAATACGGTTACAGCCAAAGTCTGTTTCCCATTGTTCAGGGCAGCACTTTCCGTGATTTGCGCATAGCTTCGGCAGAAGAGATTGCCTCTTACGGCGCTGACGGTAACGCCATTGGCGGACTTTCGGTGGGTGAGCCGCACGAAGTGATGTATGAAATGACCGAATTGGTTTGTGGTATTTTACCCAACGACAAACCCCGTTATCTAATGGGTGTGGGAACACCGGAAAATATTCTAAAAAGCATTGCCCTGGGAGTGGATATGTTCGATTGTGTGATTCCTACGCGAAACGGCCGTAACGGCATGCTTTTCACCAAAAACGGGATTTTCAACATCAAAAATAAAAAATGGGAAAACGATTTCAATCCGGTGGACCCGGAAGGAACTTCTTTTGTTGACCATCTTTATTCACGGGCTTACCTGCGGCATCTTTTCTCTGCCCGCGAGTTGCTCGGTGGTATGATTGCCAGCCAGCACAACCTCGCTTTTTACCTGTGGCTAATGCGCGAAGCCCGTCAGCATATTCTAAATGGTGATTTCAGTAGCTGGAAAGCCATGATGATCCCAAGGGTAAAACAACGACTTTAAGCTGTATCGGGAAACTATGCCTGTCCAAAAATGGAAAAACCAGTTTTACAGATGAAAAAAAAGGATGTATCTTTCACAAAAAATAATAACTAAGGTAAACTCCCGGATTAACAGACGGATATGAAGATTATTGACTGGTATATTATTAAAAAGTATCTGGGAACTTTTTTCTATTCCATCACCCTGTTGATTCTTGTGGTGATTGTTTTTGATATTTCCGAGAAAATAGACACATTCATTCGCCACCATGCGCCGTTGCATGCTATTATTTTCGATTATTATGTGAATTTTATCCCCTATTTCGTCAACCTTTTTATTTATCTTTTTTCTTTTATTGCCGTTGTATTTTTCACTTCCAGGCTGGCGGGGAATACCGAGATAGTTGCTATGCTGAGCAGTGGCATCAGTTTCCGGAGGTTGTTACGTCCCTACATGATAGTGGCTGTTTTTCTTGCTGTTTTTTCTTTCTCTCTCCGGAGTTTTCTCATTCCGGTTACCAATCACAACCTGCGTATTTTTATGAATACCTATGTTGAAAATCTTACGAAAGACAAAGAGCGTAATATACACGTACAGCTCAGTCCCGGTACTTTTGCTTATGTTGAGTCCTACAATGTGGATCGCAGAACGGGTTATCGTTTTTCGTTGGAGAAATATAAAGGTGAGCGGCTAATTTATAAGCTGAACTCCCAAAAAATTGTGAGGGATACGATCACGAATAAATGGGTGATTTACAATTATTACATCCTGCGCTTTGACAGTACTGGAAACCAGCAACTGCAAAGTGGTTATATAATGGACACCACGATTGCACTGAAGCCGACAGACTTGTATAAGATTAAGCAGCGCTATGAGGAAATGAATTATTTCCAGCTTAACCACTTCATCCACAAGGAAAAAGAACGGGGCTCGCTGTCGTACAAGCGTTATGAAATTGAAAAATATAAGCGGTTTGCCGGTCCGGTGGCTATTTTGATTTTAACGCTGCTCGGTGTGGCTCTCACCAGCCGGAAAGTGCGGGGAGGTATTGGTATGCATCTGGGGTTGGGTCTGCTGCTGGCGTTTTCCTACATCCTGCTCATGCAGATATCGGTAGTTTTCTCTACCCAGGGCAATCTTTCGCCCTCCGTTGGGGTTTGGATACCTAACCTTGTTTATCTTGTTATTGCACTTTACCTTTTGAAGAAGGCGCCGAAATAGGCTTTTTCCAAACGATATGTTGATCCGGATTACAAATCCGGAGCTTTTATAAAATATAAAAATCCAATTCTTCAATTTGCTCCTCAAATTTGTACTTTTGTTCCGGAAAATTTTAGAAGGAAATACCTAACTGTTTATGGCACAAAAACCATCCATTCCGAAAGGAACACGCGATTTCGGCCCCTTTGAAATGAGCCGCCGCAATTATATTTTCAATACTATTCGCAGCGTCTTTGAAAAATATGGCTATCAGCCCATTGAAACGCCGGCTATGGAAAACCTCGGGACACTCCTCGGCAAGTACGGCAAAGAGGGCGACAAACTGCTGTTTAAGATTCTTAACTCCGGCGATTACCTCGCAAAAGCCAATCCCGAATGGCTTGTAAAAAAGGACTCGCTGCGGCTGAGTACCAGCATTAGCGAAAAAGGACTACGCTACGACCTGACTGTGCCCTTTGCCCGTTTTGTGGTGCAACATCGCAACGACATTACTTTTCCTTTTAAAAGATACCAAATGCAGCCGGTGTGGCGTGCCGACAGGCCGCAAAAAGGTCGCTACCGCGAATTTTATCAGTGCGATGTGGATGTGATCGGCTCCAATGCCCTGCTCAATGAAGTTGATCTGATTCGCATGATTGACGAGATATTCAGGTGCCTGAATATCCGCGTGATAATCAAACTAAATAACCGAAAGCTACTGAGCGGAATAGCCCAAACCATTGCTGCTCCCGAGAAACTTACCGATATTACCACGGCTATGGACAAACTCGATAAAATCGGTATTGAACAGGTTTATCAAGAGTTGTCGGCCAAAGGGCTTTCGCAGGATGCCATAGATCAGCTGAAACCTGTTTTAAACCTGAGTGGAAGCAATACTTTCAAACTGAATTGCCTGAAAGAGCTTATCGGTGATACTGCGGATGGATCGAAAGGCTTACTTGAACTGGAAACCATTCTTCAGTATCTTGAGACGTTCAACCTGAAAGCGGAAATTGAAATTGACCAGTCGCTGGCACGCGGTCTGAACTATTACACCGGCGCCATCATTGAGGTAAAATCTGCTGATGTACAAATTGGCAGCATCTGCGGAGGCGGTCGTTACGATAACCTGACCGGAATTTTCGGGTTACCGGATGTTTCGGGTGTGGGTGTCTCTTTTGGCGCAGACCGTATTTACGATGTACTTACCGAATTAAAGCTGTTTCCGGAAAATACGGCTTCCCTGACAAAGGTGTTGCTGGTGAATTTCGGCGAAAAGGAAGAGATTTTTTCTCTCGGCGTCCTTGAAAAGCTTCAACGGGCTGATATTCCTGCGGAACTTTATCCGGAGCCGGCCAAAATGAAGAAACAGATGAAATATGCTAACCAGAAACAAATCCCGTATGTGTTGCTTATTGGCGAAGAGGAGATGAACACCGGAAGGCTCACACTCAAAAATATGGTGAGCGGAGAGCAGCAAAAAATGGAGATAAGTGAGATTATAAAATTAATATGAAAAGTTTGAAGTACCTAAAGTTTATGTGGTATTTTATACATATAAAAATGAAACGGTAATAAATAGAAGAAAATATGGACAATTTTCATCTTATCAGTAACGAAAAACTGACCTTTAAAACTGTTTTCAATATTTTGAAAAATGGTGATAAATTAATTTTGTCAGGTGAAGCCGAATTGCAAATTACAAAGTGCCGGGATTATCTCGACAAGCGCATGGCAACGGACGATTCGCCTATTTACGGCATTAATACCGGTTTCGGTGCGTTGTACAACAAAAGTATTTCGTTTGAAGATCTCGGGCAACTTCAGGAAAACCTGGTGATGTCGCATGCCAGCGGAACAGGGGAGGAGGTGCCTCCGGAAGTGGTGAAACTCATGCTGTTGCTCAAGATTCAATCCCTGTCCTACGGATACTCGGGCGTACAGCTTGCTACTGTTCAGCGGCTTATGGATTTCTTCAACGAAGAAATTTTACCGGTGATTTATCAGCAGGGCTCGCTGGGCGCTTCGGGCGATTTGGCTCCGCTGGCACACATGTCGCTGCCCCTGCTTGGGAAAGGCAAAGTGCATTACGAAGGGGTAAAACGCCCGGCCCTGGATGTACTGAAAGAGAAAGGCCTGCAACCCGTTCGCCTGCAATCCAAAGAGGGACTGGCGCTGCTCAACGGGACGCAGTTTATGGGTGCTTACGGTATTTATTCGGTACTGAAACTCTTCCGTTTGTCCGACATGGCCGATATCATTGGTGCTCTTTCTCTCGACGCCTTTGATGGTCGTATTGAACCTTTTTACGAAGGATTGCATACGCTGCGGCATCATCCGGGACAAATTCAGACTGCCGAACGTTTTCGGAGCTTGCTTGAAGGTAGCGAATTGATAAAACGCCACAAAGCGCATGTACAGGATCCTTATTCTTTTCGCTGTATTCCGCAAGTACATGGGGCTTCCAAAGATGCTATCAATCATGTAGCTTCGGTTTTTTCCGAAGAGATGAATGCCGTTACGGATAATCCCACCATTTTTCCTGACGAAGATTTAATTGTTTCCGGTGGAAATTTTCACGGACAGCCCCTTGCGCTCGCTTTGGATTATCTTGCCATTGCTGCTGCCGGAATCGGGAGTATTTCAGAGAGAAGAACTTACCAGCTCATTGGCGGCAAGCGCGGACTGCCCTCTTTTTTGGTGGCCAATTCCGGCCTGAACTCCGGATTTATGATTCCGCAATATACGGCTGCTTCCATCGTGAGCCAGAACAAACAGCTTTGTACCCCTGCATCAGTCGATTCCATTGTCTCTTCGCAGGGACAGGAAGACCACGTGAGCATGGGAGCCAATGCGGCTACCAAAGCTTACCGTGTGGTGATGAACATCGGACGGATTCTTGCGATAGAACTGTTTAATGCTGCCCAGGCGCTGGAGTTTCGTCGTCCTTTAAAAACTTCACCCTATCTCGAAGAATTCTTGAAAAAATACCGGAAAGTGGTACCGTTTGTTGAGCATGACCGCATTATGCACGACGAAATTGAAAAGTCCATCGCCTTTTTGCAAGAGGTGGAATATGAGTTGCCCGATATACTGATTCCCGGACTATAAACCTCAGGTGTCCCTGTTGTATCCCGTTTCAGTCACCCACGCTTGACGTCAAAGACTTCTCAACTTCGCATCCTCTCATTCTCTCATTTTTCCTATTTTCGCAACCTTGAAAAAAGCAAAGTGTTTTAAAACGCATAACAGCTATGGAACAGGAGATAAAAAAGCCGGATTTATTAAAGGTATTGCTGATACTTACTTTTGTGGGGAGCGGGCTGACCATGTTCTCGAATCTGGTTCTTTTTGGGTTTTTCGATCAAATCAAGGTTATGTTTGCCACACAGGGGAGTTATTCCTTTATGGGAACAAAGATAGATTTGACGCCGTTTTTTAATTTAAACCCTGCTTTTTATTTGATTCAGGGTTTATTGTCAGC
>BTTE01000051.1:0-21952 GCA_036244975.1 bacterium
ATAGACAAATGCGTGAAATCCGGAGGACTAAAAGGGTATAGTTGTAAGACCATCTGAAAAGCATAGCGTTCACATCCGGTATTTTTTCCTAATTTTGTATCTTCAAAAAAGCAGTGTAATATGATAGAGTCCAAGCTGGCCGAAAGCCTGCAAAATGCAGTTAACACACTTTATAATCAGGAAGTCAGCCCTGATATTTTCCAGATACAGAAAACCCGTCCGGAGTTTGAAGGCGACCTGACCGTCGTGGTTTTCCCGCTGTTGCATCTGTCGCACAAAGCGCCTGAGCCCACTGCTAATGAACTGGGACAATGGCTGACGGAACAATTGAATGAAGTGAAAGCTTACAATGTCATCAAAGGATTTCTGAACCTGGAAATTACCGATGCTTACTGGATCTCTTTTTTCAAGACGGCTGCCGGAGAGAAAAATTTCGGCTTTAAGCCGCAGCAGGATGAGCCGCCGGTGGTGATTGAGTACTCCTCGCCCAACACGAACAAACCATTGCATCTGGGGCATGTACGTAACAATCTGCTGGGCTGGTCGGTGGCCGAAATATTGAAAGCCAGCGGGAAAAGAGTAGTCAAAGTCAACCTGGTAAACGACCGGGGCATTCATATCTGCAAATCCATGATTGCATGGCAAAAATGGGCTAATGGGAAAACACCGAAAAACACCGGTCAGAAAGGCGACAAGTTGGTAGGAAACTTTTATGTACTTTTTGATAAGGCATACAAAAAGGAGATCGCCCGGTTGATGGAACAAGGTATGGACGAAAAAGAGGCTGCTCAAAAAGCGCCGCTTATCCTCAAGGCCAAAGAGATGCTTGTAAAATGGGAAGCTGGTGATGAGGAAGTACGTCAGATGTGGAAAGAGATGAACAGCTGGGTGTATGCAGGTTTCGATGCGACTTACAAGCGCATGGGTATTGATTTTGATAAGATTTATTATGAATCGGAGACCTATCTGCTTGGAAAAGCACTGGTAAACGAAGGACTGGAAAAAGGGATTTTTTACCGTAAACAGGATGGCTCGGTATGGTGTGACCTGACCGATGAAGGGCTGGATGAAAAGCTGCTGCTCCGTGCCGACGGCACCTCCGTTTACATGACGCAGGACCTGGGAACGGCGCAGTTGCGTTATAACGATTACCACCCGCAAAAGCTTATGTATGTGGTAGGCAACGAGCAAAACTACCATTTTGATGTACTGCAACGGATTTTGAAAAAGCTGGGGAAAAGCTGGGCTGATGGCATTTATCATCTTTCGTACGGCATGGTGGAGTTGCCGAACGGTAAAATGAAATCGCGCGAAGGCACGGTGGTGGATGCCGACGATATGATGGAAGAAATGGCAGCCACGGCACGAAAGACTTCCAAAGAACTGGGGAAATTTGACGATTTCACCCCGGAAGAATCGTTTAAACTGTTTGAAATGATTGGTCTTGGCGCTTTGAAATATTTCATTTTGAAAGTGGACCCGAAGAAAACCATGCTTTTCAACCCGGAAGAGTCCATCGACTTCAACGGCAACACCGGCTCGTTTATCCAATACACACATGCCCGGATTCGTTCGGTCATCCGAAAAGCTGTTACTACCGGTATCTCCCCTGAAACGGAAGACATCGCAGGATTATCTCTGGAAAAAAAAGAGAAAACACTTTTAAAACTGCTTTATGATTTCCCGCAGGTTGTGAGCGCTGCTGCTGAAAGTTACAGTCCGGCACAAATTGCCAACTACTGCTATGAGCTCGCCAAAGAGTACAACCAGCTTTACCACGATTTGTCCATTTTGAAAGAAGGAAACACCTCGAAGCGTGCCCTGCGGCTGATGTTGTCCGGTTTCACCTCGCAGGTGCTGTGCTCGGCCATGGGGTTGTTGGGAATTCAACTTCCGGAGAGGATGTAAAAAAAGTTTGAAATGAGATAAAGCACTTAGAACTAATGGCTACGGGAAAAGAATTATACTTCCGTCTCCCAAAAATGCGTGTTTATTACCTGTTTCCTTATAACATACATTTCATTCAGTCCAGGCCCCCGTTACCTCTTCACAACTTTACCATAATAGCTATTTTCCGCACTGGAAAGGCGGAGCAGATAAATTCCGGGCTGTAACTGCGACAGGAAAGCATTGTGCAGGGAAAGCCGGGGACCGGTTGTCGAATATTCTTTCTCAAACAACTTCCTTCCATCCAAAGAAAACAATGTCAGCCGGAACTTACCGGAAATGTTTTGAGGAACTTTCACGAAAAAACCGTCACGGAAGGGATTGGGATAAGCAGTTAAATTGTTCTCTCCTGTTTTCCGGTTCGGAACACCAAGAATCCCCGTCAGATAAGCATCAGCTTTGGCAAAATCGGGGATACCCCAGCCCATGAACGAATTGGAGTCGCCGGCTAAGGAAGCTGTTCTCTTCAGTGCTTCAATAATCTGCATGTTTGTTGCCAGGGGATGCGCTTCCCACAAACAGGCGCTCATGCCTGCAATGACCGGTGAGGAAAAGGAAGTTCCGCTGGCGCGCATGACAGAATCCGTTGAATTGGCCACTGCATCGCCTTGTCCCATAGCCATTACTGTGGGTTTAATACGCCCGTCGTAGGTTGGACCAATGGAGCTGAATGAGGCTCTAACGCCGGTGGCAGTAACTGCCCCGACAGTCAAAACACTGTCTCCGTCGGCAGGTGCGCCAATCCACGGAAAAGTGCTGCTTTGCCCATCATTTCCGGCGCTGTTTACCACAAGGATTCCTTTGCTTGCCGCAATTTCCGCACCCTGCGTGGAGATACTGGTTTTGCCATTCATATCGGAATACGGATGAGAATAGGTGGTATCATCAAAATTGATGTATCCAAGCGAGCTGTTTATGATATCGGCTCCCACGCTATCGGCAAACTCCGCTGCAGAAACCCAGTTATACTCTTCAATCACGTTTTCAGAACGTGCATCTTCCGAACGCAACAGCCAGTAAGAAGCTTTCGGTGCCGTCCCAATCATGATTCCGGGCAAGTCGGCTGCCATAGACGAAAGCACCATGCGGCCATGGTAATGTTGGGGATAAACATCACCGCCGGGATTTACAAAATCTTTGGTTCCCAAAATACGGTGATCATTCCGCAGGCTGTCAAACAAGGGCTGTGTCTGTACGTGACTGTATCCGGCATCCAGAACGGCAATCACCATACCCTGCCCCCGGAAACCTTTTTTGTGCAGGTAAATGCCGTTAATCTGCTTAATTTGCGTCAAAGCAGCGCCATACTGTGCCTCCAGGGTATCGGAAGCTTTAAAAACCGGTGTGGAAAAGACCGGCAAAACGGCTTCCTTCTTAAATTTATCCGGTTTTTGTACCCCGGGTTTAAAAGTTATTGTCTGTTTTACAAAAGAAAAATGCTCAACACTATCAATAAGCGCCGTGTCAGTGGTGTAAACCGTTACGCCATTCAGCCAGCGGCTGGCATTTAAAATTTTTATACCTGTATTGGCCACAGCTTTAACATATTGCGGGTTCACGGGAAGGTCATTTTCTTTTATGGGAATATGAAATTTTGCCCGTCTCGCCAAAGCCCTTGCAGCCAGAAATTCTTCCGGATGACTCAAATAATAAGGAGAATTGTTTTTATCCGTAAACTGAATAAAGTATTTATCAGGAGCAATCTGCGAAAAGAGCTGAAAGCTCAGGAGAGCCAGCAAAAAGAATAAGAAATATTTTCTCATAGATTTATTTACAGCTTTGATTTGAACCCGGCTCTTTCAGGATTACATCTGTCCCGACTCAGATGGGGAACCCTAAAAAGCAGAAGTTCTTTTCATTATTTACTCCAAACGTTATTACTCAAATCTACATCCGGCACATCGGACGCTCCCAGGACAACCTTTTTAATGATTTTATCTTTATCAGCCTGAATGCTGATTGTATCCTGTCCCTTGCTCCACACAGCCGTAGATTCTGAAAAAGTATCCTTTGAACCATCGGCATATTCGCAAATCACCCTGACCGGCATAGGAAGGCCGCCCACATTTTCAATCACAATTTTATTGTCGGCGGTAACCTCTTTTACAGCCTGGTCAGCGTAACCGGGGCCAAAAAACCAGGGTTTAAAAAACCACATGAGATTCCGGCCGGTGGCATTCATAAAGCTATTGAAAAAGTCAAATGGTATGGGATGTTTTCCGTGCCAGCGGCTCATGTAAGTATGTAAAGCCTTTTTAAATTCAGCATCACCAAGGGCATTACGCAAAAACTTATAAGCCAGTGACGGACGTGTATAAGCCTGAATTATGTAAGAGGAGTAATCATAAATCAGATTGGAAGGAACCATGAGCGGCATTTCCGTTTGCCGTCCGCTGGTTCGGCTAAAGCGCTGTGCCGTCCGCTGAAAATAGGGATACTTCGGAGCCATTTTCTCACTGAAAGTACCGGTAAAATAAGAAGCCCAGCCTTCATCCATCCAGGCATATTTACGTTCGTTGGTTCCCATGAAAAACGGAAAATAAGAATGGGATATCTCGTGAAACACAAGGTTGGCAGCGGAGATGGTGTCTTTCGGGTCGCCGTCATCGGCCATCATGGGGGTTTCCATGCCGCCGTTTAGCATGCCGTTGCTGAAAGAGGTCATATGTTCAAAAGGATAGGCATATCCCGGCCATTCATAGGACATGAACTCAATACTTTTCCGGGCATAGAAAGCTGCCCGTCGAAAGGAGTTTGATGAATCAGGATAAATGGCTTCCACGCGAACGCGCCGGCCGGTAGCCGAATCAACCAAAACGGACGAAGCATCCCAGTTATAACGCAACGTGGCGGCAAACGAGAAATCCGTAACATATCTCGCCGTAAAATGCCAGGTGTTGGCGCCTTTGTTTTTCAACACTTTATTCTTATCCCAGTCTTTTTGGCTGACAACAGCGATGATTTTGTCCGACTTTTTTACCTTTTTCAGTCGTTTCAAAACCGGTTTGGCATACACTTCATCTGCGTTATCTAAATGTCCGGTAGCCCAAACGGCATAACCCGGAGGTGTGGTGATATGAATATTATAATCATTAAAATCGTTGTAAAATTCTGTGATGCCGTTAAATTCAATCTTATCCCAACCGCTGATATCATCATAAACGCTGATTTGCGGATACCAGTAAGCAATGAGAAAACGGCCTTTTCCGTAATTTCCCATACGGTTACGGGTAGTCGCCGGAATATGAAATTTCCATCCGGCTGTCAGGATTAATGAATCTCCCGGAGCCAGCGCATGGGGCAGTCGGATAGTACGGTTTGTGCCTAAAAAATAACCATACTGTTTTACCGGTATTTTAACCGGTTCACCGTTAACTTTTATATAGTCTATTTGAACGCCATTGGTCAGGTCTGCAGAGCCGATGCCCCAGGCACGGGCAGCGCCTTTCTCGTAAAAATCCTGATAGAGCCTGATAACCAGCTGGGGCAACGTGTCGGGACTATTATTAAAATAGGTAACTTTTTCCGTTCCTTTCAGGCTGCTTTCCGCCGCGAGCAGTTCCGCATTAATTTGATAATGTGCATGATTTTCCCAATAATTTGGCCCGGGATTGCCATCTTTCGAACGCGTTCCGGCAGCATACGCTTTCTGTACCTCAATAGGAATAAGCCGGTTGGATTGTGCCATCAATACAGAAAATTGAAGCCCTAAAAACAGGGCTGCCAGCAAAAAGGAAATTTTTTTCATTTGATTTTGAATTTTATGTTTATCGGGTAAAATTAAATAAATTTATAGATAAACACGCTCACAGGGCCTGTGGAAGCTTCCGGGATTTTAAAGAGTAAACATTTGGAGACATTATCTCCTTTCCACCATTCCCAACATTTACTCTTCCGGGCAGGAATCTTTATTGGTGAAATAAGCCGGTTGGTGCAAATAGATGTGTGTTTCTCTCCCATCCTTAAATTCAGAAATGTTCGCCGGAATTACTCAACCGTTCTATCGTGTTGCCAGGTAAATTCTTTATTATCGAAGTATGTATTCGTTTTTAGGTTTAGTATAGGGATGCAATTTATAAACAATTCCGGCATTAAGCCTGAGAATTCTGTCCCACTTTACATTAGCCTGAGGATTAGAAAAAAACCGGGTCAGGCCAAAATAAAATCCAGGCTTAAAAGTAAAGGCTATATTTTTATTATACTGATAAATCATGCCAAACGCAAAACGGAGGCCAAAATCCGTAGCATTGAAGAGTTCTTTTGCCGAGCCGTCATAGTCAATTCTGTGAAGCCCCGCTGTCAGTGTGGAATCTCCAAAATGGGGTAAGTCGACCTGATTAATATAAATTTCCCTGAAACCCTTTTCCCGATATTTTAATGCTACGGAAAGGTAAATTCCTCCCTGTACCAGTAGCCGGAACTTATCGCCACCGCTCAGATAGGTAACATTCACCGGGAAAGTCAGATAATTTATTTTGTAAGCTGTAGCATAAGCAAAATAACTGTTACTTCCCACATAGCCGGTATCCGAAAGCCTGAGAAATTCCGATTTGTAGTCAGAGCGAAAACCCCGCGGGTCGTAATAAGCGCCCAGGCTGACTTTGAGCCTTTTTGAGACATCGTATTGCACGTAGGCGCCTGCATTGGCAGAAATCCTTCCTTTGAGGTTTCTAAGTCCGGTGGCATTTCGCAGGCCGCTAAATTGCGGGCCGACTTCCAGTCCAATGCTCAGGCGATTCTTAAATGTGCTCTGCGCCGTGAGTTGTGTAACAGCCAACGAAAATATGAGTACGGAAAAAATAAATCTTTTCATAAAAACAGAGTCTTAATCCGGGTAAACCATGATAAAAAAAAATCCGGAACCGAAGCGTATCTTCCGGTTAATACATTTGCCGGACAAAAGTAGCATTTATCCGGTAAGTAACGATTTTCGGTAAAATTATTTTGAACGACTTCAATCAAAAAAAATCAGGAATGGAAGCATCATTCTATCAATAAATTATTGTATATTGCACCGTAAATCAATCTATAAACAAATCATGAAAAAATACATCTCATTATCTGTAAAATGCCCCTTCTGCGGAAAATCACTCATGGATAGTGAAGAACTCATTAACGAGGAACCTTCCATTAAACTGAATATTCAAACACGGGAAAACAGAGGAATTATTCATCTGTGTTCCATTTACGAGTGTTTTGATTATAAAACAGAGGTGACTCTTAGCGAGAAGGAAGTTGTTGAATTTACCTGTCCGCACTGCAATAAGGAACTGAATACCAAAGAAACATGTCGCCTTTGCCATGCACCAATGGTTTCATTGCTTCTTAAAACAGGCGGAAGAGTAAGTCTCTGCTCGCGAACAGGATGTGCCAATCACTATGTAGCTTTTGAGGAGCTGTCCACAGAGCTGCAAAAATTTTATGAAAAGTATGAGATTTAGCAAATGCGGGGTAATTGCTGCCCCGAAAGCATCTCAATCATCCTTTTGCCACCAACCGATGTGTTGAGCCAGGCCTTTCCCGGATGCTCGCCGGTTATCTCGCCAATAACAGCAGCTTGTTTCCCCAGTGGATTAGCCTGCATGGTTTCGAGAATCCGGTTTGCATCTTCTGCCGGCACCACCATAATCACTTTTCCCTCATTGGCTACATAAAGCGGATCGAAGCCCAGCAATTCACACATTCCCCTCACCGAATCTTTCGGCACCAGTTTATCCTCATTTATCTGAATACCGAAATCCTTTTCCCGCACCAGTTCGGACAATACCGTTCCGAGTCCTCCGCGGGTAGCATCGCGCATGAAGCGAATATTTTCCGAAACTTCCAATGCTTCTGCTATAAGCCCGTTCAAACAAGCACAATCCGACAAAACAGGCGTTGAAATATTCATATCATTTCGTGCCGCCATGATGGCCATGCCATGTTCGGCAATTCCGCCGTTGATAATGATTTTATCGCCTGCTTTTATGTTCTTTCCGGAGCTGATGGCCAGCAGGTTATCGTCTATCTCCCCCACTCCGCTGGTATTGATGAAAATTTTGTCGCACTTCCCCTTTTCCACCACTTTCGTGTCGCCTGTAGCGATGAAAACGCCGGCCTTTTTGGCTTCTTCCGCCATGCTTCTCACAATCTTTTCCAGCTCGGCAAGCGGAAATCCTTCTTCAAGAATAAATCCCACACTCAGGTATTTGGGAACGGCTCCGGAAACAGCCAAATCGTTCACTGTGCCGGCAATAGCCAGCTTGCCAATGTTTCCGCCGGGAAAGAAAACAGGATCTACCACAAACGAATCGGTGGTAAATGCCAGATTTTGCAAACGCAATTTCAGCAGTGCCGAATCGCCCTGCTCGCGCAGGACAGGATTGTCGAAATAGCGAACAAACATATTTTCAATTAATTCGTGAGTCATGCCGCCCCCGCTTCCGTGCCCCATTAATATTTTATCATCTTTCATATTTTTATCTTTTTATCTTAACGATTGTATAAATAGTAGGCCTGACAGGCTCCTTCGCTGGACACCATGCAGCTTCCCACCGGATCGCGCGGCGTACATATATTGCCAAACAGGTGGCAATCTTTCGGCTTTTTTAATCCTTTCAACACTTCCCCGCAAATACAGCCTTTTGGCTCGCGCAAAGGAACTATTCCTTCGGCGCTGATGTTTACTTCCGCATCATAAGCAGAATATTTGGGTCTTAATTTCAAGCCACTCGCTTTCAGGACACCCAAACCGCGCCACCAGTCGTCTGCAGGTTCGAAAACTTCATTCATCATCTGCTGTGCTTTTACATTCCCCTCCGGTTTAACCACGCGTTTATACTCAATCTCCACACGGGCATTTCCGGATTCAATTTGTTTTACCAACATCAAAATCGACTGCATAATATCGACCGGCTCGAAGCCACTGATAACTACGCCAAGCCCGTATTTGGCAGGAATATCCTCGTAGATTTTCATTCCGGTTATGGTACTCACATGACCGGGGCCGATGTAGCCGTTAATCTTAACACCCTCATCAATCAGTGCAGACATAGCAGGTGGCATAACCTTGTGAGCGCTGAATAAGAAGAAGTTAGTCAGCTTTTCTTTGTATGCCTGCGAGATCGCCACCGCTGATCCCGGAGCTGTGGTTTCAAAGCCAATGCCAAGAAAAACAATTTTCTTCTGTGGATGTTCACGGGCTATCTGCAAAGCATCCATAACAGAATAGACCACCCGGATTTGCGCTCCGCCGGCATGCTCTTTTTCGAGGGAACTTTCCGAACCCGGAACGCGAATCAGATCGCCATAAGTAGCGATGATCACATCCTTTTGCTGACTGTATGCTATCGCTTTGTCTATATAAGAACGACTTGTTACACATACCGGACATCCCGGGCCCGATATCAGCTCAACTGTGCCGGGCAACAGCGCCGGAATACCAAACTTTTGTATTGACATGGTATGGCCACCGCACACCTCCATGAGTTTAACCGGTCGTGTGGAAGCTTTCCTAATCTCCCGTGCGAGCGCCTGCACCACTTTCCTGTCCCTGAATTCATCAATATATTTCATATCAGCCTTTGGTTTTTTTCATTTTCTTCACGGTCCATTTCCTCGTTAAGCCTTTTAAAATCTGCGAAAGTCTCCAAACTTGCTTTCGCCTCCTCTTCATCCAGTTTCTGAATAGCAAAACCCGTGTGAATCAACACATAATCACCAAGTTTCAGTTCCTCCACTGACAACATCATTAAATTGGCCTCATACGTTGAGCCTCCCACAGAACAGACTGCCGTCTCTCCATTAATTTTTTCAATTTTTGCCGGAATACTTAAGCACATGATTTTTTTTGTTTTAAAGTTTTTTATTTACTAAAGTTTCGCACTTGTTGTAAAAAAGTGAATACCAAATGGATACAAAGCAGAATATTTCCTGACAATCACTCTCTCATTCTAATTTATACAGATTTTAAATTCATTATCTGTTAATTACTTCACAAAATAGTTTTATCTTTGCTGTGAATTTTTTAACAGCGCAAAATTAATATAAATTAATAATCCATGGCAGGAAAATCGAAAATAAATCAGTTGCTGGCTCAATTTGGTTACGACAAAACCAGATTGATGGATATCTTATTATCAATCAATGAAGAGCAAGGGTTTGTAGGACAGGAAGATATGCAACACATATCAGATTCCATCGGCATTTCAACGGTCCAGGTGCAGGAAACCCTTTCTTTTTATCATTTTCTCTCTCAAAAACCACGCGGAAAGTATAATATTTATCTCAACAGCAGTATAACAGCCTTTATGAACGGCAGAGAAGCCGTAAAAGAGGCTTTTGAAAAATATTGCGGAATATCGTTTGGAGAAGTATCTGATGATGGTCTTTTCGGACTGTTTAACACATCCTGCATCGGTATGAACGATCAGGAACCGGCCGCCATTATCAACGACAAAGTTTTCACAAATCTTACTCCCTACCGTGTAAAGAATCTCGTGGAGGACATGCGTGCCGGGAAGCGCACAGACGATTTAGTATATGAAGACTATGGTGGTGGCAATAATGCCGACCCTGACGTGAAGGCGATGGTCAACAATCATATCAGAAAGAAATCTATCATTCTGAAAAATGATTATGAGCCTTATAGTCTTTTAAAATCAAAGTTAAAAGATTACAGCCCGGAAGAAGTCATTAGCGAAATAGAAAACTCTAATCTGAGAGGACGCGGTGGAGCAGGTTTCCCAACGGGTCTGAAATGGCGTTTTAGTCGTCGCACGGAAGGGAAACATCGCGTGATCATTTGTAATGCCGATGAAGGCGAACCCGGTACTTTCAAAGACCGCGTAATGCTCACTGAGTACCAGGAGCTGGTGTTTGAAGGCATGGTTGTAGCAGCTTATGCAACAGGTGCTGACATCGGTCTGCTCTATTTGCGCTATGAGTATAAGTATCTGCTCCGGTTTTTAAATCGCAAACTTGCCAAAATGCGTGAAGATCATTTCCTCGGAAAAAATATTGCCGGCGTGGTAGATTTCAATTTCGACATACGCATTCAACTGGGTGCAGGAGCCTACGTCTGTGGTGAAGAGTCAGCACTGATAGAATCGTTGGAAGGCAAGCGCGGCGAACCACGCGACAAGCCGCCGTTCCCCGTAGAAAAGGGCTATCTCGGCTATCCGACCATTGTAAACAATGTGGAAACCCTGGCTACCGCAGTAAAAATTTTGCATCACGGAGCCGAATGGTATTCAAACTTCGGAACCAAAGATTCGCTTGGAACCAAATTGCTTAGCATTTCGGGTGACTGTCGTTATCCGGGCATTTACGAAGTGGAATGGGGGACAAGTATCCGCGAAATCCTGGCCATGAGTGGCGCTGACGATGTACAAGCCATCCAGGTGGGTGGCCCTTCGGGCATGCTTATCGGATTGAAAGACATCAACAATCTGGATAACAGCGAGCTGATGAAATGGTATAAACCTTCGGGTATGATGATTGCGGAGAAATTTTTCGACCGGAGGCTCAGCTATTCAGACCTTCCCACCGGAGGTTCAATCATTATTTTTAACAACAGCCGCAATTTGCTGAGAGAAGTCGTTATGAACTTCATGGACTTTTTCATTGAAGAATCCTGCGGTTCCTGCTCCACCTGCCGCACTATGCCGTTGCTGATGAAAAATAAATTGCAGAAAATTCTGGATGGACATGGCATCAGAAAAGATATCTACGACCTGCTCAATTGGGGGAAGGTACTAAAAGCCAGTCGCTGCGGATTAGGACAAGCAGCAGGCAACCCGATTCTTTCTTCTGTTTTTCATTTCAGACATTTATACGAGCAACGTATTCAAAGTCTTACCAGTTTCGACAGTGGTTTTGACCTGGAAAAGGCAACAGCCACATCAAGTGAATTTGTAAATAAAAAACCGGCATTTCATCATTTTTAAAGTATTCGGATAATGGAAAAAACAAATAACAAAATAAGGATTACCATTGATGGAAAAAGAACTTATGTTACAAAAGGCTCTACCATTGTGGAAGCAGCGAAAGAAAACGGGATTTACATTCCCACACTTTGCCATTTTGAGGGGACTGACCCTAAAGCTTGTTGTCGCATGTGTACGGTAAAAATCAACAATCGTATGATGACCTCCTGTACCACACCTGTAACGGAAGGTATGGAAATAGAGAATAACACGGAAGAGCTGAACGACATTCGGAAAAGCATCATCGAACTGCTGTTTGTCAGCGGCAATCACTTCTGCCCTGCTTGTGAAAAAAGCGGAAATTGTGAGCTTCAGGCTCTTGCCTACCGTTACAAAATGCTGGTTCCGCGTTTCCCATACAGCTTCCCCCGCAAGGAAACGGATGCCTCCAGTCCGAAAATTATCAAAGAACAAAACCGGTGTATCGCATGTAAACGCTGCATAAAGACCATCCGCGATGAGCACGGGAAACACTATTTTGCCTATAAAAACCGCGGGCAACATTTGGAAGTAATCCTCGACCCGGTTCTCGGAGCTTCGATATCGGATGAGCTGGCAAAAAAAGCCATGGATAACTGTCCGGTAGGTTCCATCCTTTACAAAGAAAGAGGATTTGACCAGCCTATCGGAACCCGGAAATATGACAAACAACCCATTGGAAGTGAAATTGAAACAATGTCTAAAACGTAAATTATGAATAAAAAAATATTGGCCACCACTTCACTTGCCGGATGTTTCGGATGCCACATGTCCATACTGGACATTGATGAGCGAATTCTGGATCTCATAGAGCTGGTGGAATTCAACAAATCACCCATTGATGACATTAAAAAATTTACCAAACCGGTAGATATCGGGATTATAGAAGGCGGCTGTTGTAACAGCGAAAATGTGGAAATTCTGAAATATTTCAGAGAAAATTGCAAGATTCTGGTTTCTCTCGGAGAATGTGCCATTATGGGAGGTCTTCCGGCTATGCGCAACGGAATTCCCATTGAGGAATGCCTGAAAGAGGCGTATATCGATGGCCCTACCGTACAGGAAAACAAGGAGCATATCCTCCCCAACGATGAAGAGCTCCCTCTTTTGCTTGACCAGGTATATCCATGTCATGAAATTGTAAAAATCGATTATTTCCTTCCGGGATGTGCTCCCCGTGCCGACCTTATTTGGAATGCACTTTATGCGCTCATTACCGGCAACCCCATGGAAATGCCTTACGAAGTAGTCAAATTTGATTAAAAATAGCAATATGTCAAAGAAAATAACCATAGAACCAGTTACAAGAGTTGAAGGCCACGGAAAAGTTACAATCCAAATAGATGATAATCACCATGTTATCGATTCCAGGCTGCACATTGTTGAATTTCGCGGTTTCGAACGTTTTATTCAGGGAAGGCCTTACTGGGAAGCGCCCGTTTTGGTGCAACGGCTTTGCGGCATTTGTCCGGTAAGCCATCATATAGCTGCGGCCAAAGCGCTGGATGTTATTGTGGGAGCCGGCGATGGCGATGGCCTGACGTCCGTGGGTGAAAAAATGCGCCGTCTTATGCACTACGGCCAGTTTTTCCAATCGCATGTTTTACATTTCTTTCATCTGAGTTCTCCGGATTTCCTGTTTGGTATTGATGGCGACCCTGCTATGCGAAATATTGTCGGCGTTGCTCAGGTAAACAAGGAGCTGGCAGTACAAGGTGTTATGATGCGGAAATTCGGCCAGGAGATCATTCGTCTTACCGCCGGAAAGAAAATCCACGGAACAGGAGCTATTCCCGGTGGTATCAACAAAAATCTCAGCATTGCGGAGCGCGATGAGCTCTTAAAAGGTCCTGACCCGCTAAATGCTGACAAAATGGTGGAATGGTCGCTGTCGGCGCTGGAATTCTTCAAAAATTATCACAAGCAAAATCAAGCCAAAGTCGATGATTTTGCCAGTTTCCCTTCCAACCATTTGAGTATGGTAAGAAAAGACGGCGCTCTGGACATTTATCACGGCGTACTCCGTGCAGTGGACAGTGAAGGAAACCGGATTCTTGACGATGTTGACTATCACGAATATTATAACTACATCGAAGAAGAAGTAAAAAGCTGGAGCTATATGAAGTTCCCCTATCTGAAACATCTGGGAAAAGAGAAAGGCTGGTATCGTGTGGGGCCGCTGGCTCGGTTGAATACTTGCGATTTTATCCCCTCTCCCCTTGCCCAAAAAGAATTTGAAGAGTTCAAAGCTTATACCCATGGCAAACCCAACAACATGAGTCTGCATTATCACTGGGCTCGACTGATAGAAGTGCTGCACGCCGCCGAGGCCATCCGCGATTTACTCCATGATCCGGATTTACAAAATGAAGACCTTGTGGTGAAGGGAAAGAAACAAAAAGAAGGCGTAGGCGTCATTGAAGCGCCACGGGGGACACTTTTCCATCATTACAAAATCGATGATAATGATTTGATTACCATGGCTAACCTGATTGTTTCAACCACCAACAACAACGAACCTATGAACCGGGCCGTTGAAAGTACGGCGAGGGCATTTATGAATGGGCAGGAGACGATTACCGAACCTATGATGAATGCCGTTGAAGTTGCCATCAGGGCTTACGACCCCTGCCTGAGTTGCGCCACACATGCACTGGGGCAGATGCCACTCGAAATGACCATCTTAGGTGCAAACGGGCGGATTTTAGATCACAAAATGAAAGACTGAGAACAATGAAAAAGATTCTTGTTTATGGCTACGGAAATCCCGGACGACAAGATGACGGTCTGGGGGTGAGTTGTGCAAAAAAGTTGAGAGAATGGGCTGAGAAGAATTTCCCGGGCGCAATTGATGTGGATATGAACTATCAGCTTAATATTGAAGATGCAGAGAAAATTTCACATTATGATGAAGTGATTTTCGCCGATGCTTCCTGCGAAAATATCCATCAATTTGCATACACTCCGATTAAGCCTTCCGACGCACAGCTCGAATTCAGCATGCATGCCGTTGCTCCGGCTTATGTGCTTTATTTGTGTCGTACGCTTTTCGGAAAACAACCGGTGAGCCATCTGCTGCACATTCGCGGTTATGAATGGGGAATGGAGGAAGGACTCACCGAAAGGGCTAAAGAGAACCTTGAAGTGAGCTTCCACACCATGACCGGGCTTTTAACAAATTACTTATCAAATAATTAAAATTTACTATTATGGATTTATCCACAACCTATATGGGATTAAAGCTGAAAAATCCGATAATCATCAGCAGTTCACGAATAAGCGGTGAAGTGGAGACCATTCGGCAATGTATTAGCTACGGCGCCTCAGCTGTTGTTCTTAAGTCTATTTTTGAGGAACAAATGAACCTGCGGGCCGAGGCGAGGCTAAAACAAAGCAAAGAAAATGAAGCCTACTATTGGTTTTCCGAAGCCAGGGAATATATTTTAAATCTTTCTAAAGAAGCCGTACTGGACCACTATCTGCAATTTGTTAAAACAACCAAAGCTATTGATGTTACCGTACCGATCATCTCAAGTATCCATTGTAAAAGTGCCGACAACTGGCCAAAATATGCCAGAGAAATTGAAAATTCAGGCGCTGATGCACTGGAGCTGAATATTTCCATTTTTCCGTTCAACAACAGCATGTCCGGTATTGAAATTGAAGACCTTTATGTAAAAATTCTAAAAAAGGTAAAACAGGAAGTCAGCATACCGGTTTCCATAAAACTGGGGCCATTCTTTACCAATCTTTGCGCGCTCATCAGGCGTTTGGTTGACGCAGGGGTCGATGGTCTGGTGCTGTTTAACCGCTACTTCAGACCCGATATTGACATTGAATCCTTAAAAGTTATCAGCCGCGAGCATTTTTCTTCTCCTGAGGAGATGAGTCTGCCCCTGCGATGGATAGCCCTGCTGAGCGGTAACGAGGTATCCTGCGACCTGGTCGCCTCCACCGGCATTCATTACGATACGGCGCTCATAAAGCAGATTCTTGTAGGGGCACGGGCTGTAGAAGTTTGCTCTACCCTCTTTCAAAACGGGATTCCCCACATTGCAAAAATGCTGGAAGGTTTGGAAAATTGGATGAAAGAACATCACTTTGAAAGACTGGATGACTTCCGCGGGAAATCGCTGGATTATCAAACCACCGATGCCCGTTTTGAGCGCATTCAGTATATGAAAAGAGATTTTGAAGAAATATTTTAACAAGATTGCCGGAAATGCACGAGTTATCCATAGTTATGAGCATCGTTGACACGGTGGAAAAAGAGAGAGAAAAGCAACAGGCTGATGCTGTGGAATCCGTTGAACTGGATATTGGCATGATCTCCGGAGTGGAAATGGATGCTTTTTATTTCGCCTGGGATGCCGGGGTGAGCAAAACTATTCTGGAAAACACAAAGCTGAAAATCAACCGGCCACCGGCAAAAGCAAAATGTACGGAGTGCGGACAAACTTTTGTCGCCACCAGCAGTTTCGATGCCTGTCCGGAGTGCGGAAATCCGTTTTGCGATGTTATCTCAGGCAAAGAGTTAAGAATCAAAAGAATGATAGTAATCAAAAATTAAAAAGACAGCATTATGTGTATGACATGCGGTTGTGGAGATTCCACAGAAACAGATATTCTGATAGCAAAACCGGGAGAGGTAAACCTGGGAAAATTATCTTTTATGCCCGAACATGGGCATCCTCATCATCACCACCATCACGAACATTCCCATTCTAAAACCGTGGTGGAGATGGAACAGGATATTTTACAAAACAACAACCTTATTGCCGAGCGAAACAGAGGCTTTTTCGAAGCAAAAAATATTCTTGCCCTGAATCTTGTTAGTTCTCCCGGTTCCGGGAAAACCAGCTTTCTCGAAAAAGCCCTTCACGACCTGAAAGATGAAATACCATTTTCTGTAATTGAAGGTGACCAACAGACTTTTCAGGATGCACAACGCATAGAAGCCCTGGGTACTCCTGTCATTCAAATCAATACCGGACAAGGTTGCCACCTCGACAGCGGTATGATCCACAAGGCACTGAAAAAACTGAATCCCGAAGAAAATTCGGTGGTTATGATTGAAAATGTCGGTAACCTCGTGTGCCCGGCACTTTTCGACCTTGGCGAGAACAACCGCATTGTTCTTATCAGCGTTACGGAAGGCGATGACAAACCCATAAAATACCCTGATATGTTTCAATCTGCGGATATATGTATCATCAACAAAATCGACTTATTACCCTATGTGAACTTTGACATGGAAAAAGCCAAAGAATATGCAAAACGGGTCAACCATCATTTAAAATTCTTTGAAATATCCGCCACAACCGGAGAAGGTATGGATGCCTGGTATGACTGGCTGAGAAAAGAGAGAACGTAAGGACGAAGGAACGAAATGGCGAAAGAGTGAGTGTGCGAAAAAGGCGTGGGGGCGAAAAAGGCGTGGGGGCGAAATAACGCCATTCTTCCGGATTTGTAATCCGGCAGGCCGCTAATTGACAATCATTCATTCTGAAAAAAGGACAACAACAATACGAATAGACCGTTTTTGTTACTTTTACAAAACAAAAACGGTCCCCATGATAAAGCGTTTTTTCCTGATTATAACCGCCCTTGTTTTTTCTGTTTCCCTCAGCGCCCAGCAATGGGACGCCGATGCAGGTCTGGTGTATCCTTATGCGGCGAAAATTACCGTCAGTTCCGGCCAAAATTCACAAAATATCAACGACAACAATCCGCATACTTTCTGGCAATCGGATAACCCGCTACCCGTCAGATACATCTCCCGAAAGGACTTAAATTATTTTCTGAATCCACAGCACTTTTCTCTGTACCCCGGACTTCCCGCACAAAATCCGGCATTCGATGGCAATACCAATACCCATCAGGAAATAAAAACCGGACAATTGTCCCTCCGTCTGCATCCGGCTGCCTCCCTCCTGCTTTTGAGCTTAAAAGCAGACACAAAGGATTCTTTATTTCTCAGCCTTGAGACCGAAAATCACCGGATCATCCGGTTTTATTATCCGCCTTCTGACAATTTTCAGGTTAAAAATTTCATCATTAAAACAAAAGAAAAAATTAGCAGTATCCGCCTGGAAAGTAACGCATCATTCCAACTGTACGAACTGGCAGCCCTGCACAAACCGCCAACGGAATACGTGCTTTTTGATTATGGCCGGACGAGAGATATCGGCTGGATAAGCAGTCGCCAACTCAACAGCCAATCCGTTACGCACATTGAAGTGTTGGCCGGCAACGACAAACGCCGGTGGAAACCTGTAATGACCTTAAATCCCAAAGCCATCCCCTTTTTATATGAACCCTTATCGCACACGATACGGGCAAGATACCTGAAAGTTGTGTTTTCCCTGCCGTTGCGTGATTATCAAAAAGCCGCTCTGTGGGAATTTGCGATATACGATAAAAACGGCCCATGGGGTGCAAGGCCTGCAGCTGAGCCTTCGCAAAATACTTTTGCCGAAGCATTTGGGCTAAACACTTTCTGGAGCTGGGGCTACAGCGTCTATTCCGACCTTCTGAAACCGGGAACCGGACCGGAGAAATTCAAGGCTGTCAGCAAAAATTTAAGAAGTTACGAACCCCTGAATTGGGATATGATTCGTCCTCAGCAGATTCCTGATTTTACGAAAATGGCTGCCGGGGGCGGAACGCCGGCAAAAAAATGGCTTAACTGGGACCGGGAATACAAAACCTGGATACGGTCGGGATTTAACATCGACATAAGCCTGGCTTTTACACAGAATAGCTTTCCGGATTCGCTGTGGAAAAATACCTATCAGGAGGCTTATGCCTTCGGAAAAGCTTACGCTACCCACTTTTCTGTTAAGAATAACCTCGTGGGTAAAATTGAAATCGGCAATGAGCCATGGGGTTACAATACATCAACTTATCGTCAAATTCTAACCGGGATGAGTGCGGGCATCAAATCAGTATCAAAAGTCCCGGTAATTCCCGGTGCCGTACAGGCTTTTGCACCGGAAAACGACAACAACAATTATATTTCCCGCTTCATCAACGCTTCCGACAAAAATATTGATGGTCTGAACACCCACATCTATTCGTACGTTTTTCAGGAAAACGGAAAAAGAACGGCTGTAAATCCCGAAGACCCTCGTTCCGAAGTATGGTCTATGGCCAATCTAATACGTTTCAGAAATAAAAACATGCCGGGAAAACCGATTTATGTTACAGAATTTGGTTTTGACAGTAAAGGAGCCGGCGAAAACTGTACACACAGCGAATGTGTCTCGGAGCCGGAGCAGGCGATTTACGGCGTGCGGATGGCCATGATACTCTGGCGTCTCGGCGCCCGGCAGTTTTACTGGTACTATTTTGCCAATGTGGCTTACAAATCGTTTCTCCACAACCGTTCCGGCCTTACCGGTTCGTACAACACCGGCTTTCGCGAAAAACTTTCTTTTAAAGTATTTGCTCTTCTGCAACAAAAAATCGGGTCTTATCATTTTGAAAAAATTATCAGAGAAGACAATAATGTATATGCCTATTTATTAAAAGATTACGCAGCCGGAAGTAACATTATCATCGCCTGGAGACCGACGGCTTCGCACCATTTAGAACAGCAGCCGGAACAATTTTCCGTTCCCGGAAAAGTTTCGGAAATTATTCCTTTGTTAGGGAACCGAACTATTTCGTTCCGGGAAACAAACCATGTTTTACATCTGGACATTAGCGGCGTTCCTGTACTGATTTACCTCAAAAATTAAGCATAATAAATCAAATTAAATTCTTACGATTCCTTATTTTTGTTGCTTCATTAAAAACAATCAAAATCATGAAAAAATATGCATTAATTCTACTCTCAATCCTCTTGGGTTTTACGGCTTGCAGGCAGCAAAACCCTGCTGTTGTACAAAAACATCCCGCTATTATTGAGAAACCTCACCTAAAACTAAAGAGTGATGTTATGACGCCGGAGGTTTTATGGTCTTTTGGCCGCCTGAGCGATATTCAGCTTTCACCCGATGGCAAAACCCTTGTTTACGGCGTAACTTATTACAGTAAAGTGCAAAACAAAGGGAACCGCGAACTCTACCGCATCGGTGTAGATGGCAAGAACCTGAAACAGCTTACTCACACGCCAGGAAGCGAAAGCAACGCTGTCTGGCGTCCCGATGGTAAGAAAATCGGTTTTCTTTCGGCACGTAGCGGCTCCATGCAGCTTTGGGAAATGAATCCCGATGGCTCCGGCGCGACACAGATATCTCATTTCAAAGGTGGCATTACAGGTTTTAAATACGCTCCCGATGGAAAAAAAGTCCTTTTTACGGCAGAAGTAAAACTGGACAAAACACCCCGCGACATTTATCCCGACCTGCCCAAAACTACCGGGCGTATATACACCGACCTGATGTACCGGCATTGGGACGTATGGGTGGATAGTTACAGCCATATTTTTGTAGCTGACTATGACGGCCATTCACTGGAAAACGTCACGGATATAATGAAGGATGAACCTTACGAAAGTCCCATGAAACCTTTTGGCGGCATCGAACAAATCAACTGGACTCCCGATTCCAAAACTATTGCTTACACCTGCCGCAAAAAGAAAGGGCTTGCCTACACCCTCTCCACCAACTCGGATATCTACTTTTATCATTTGGCTGACAAAACCACGCAGAACATGACCAAAGGCATGATGGGCTACGATGTGGCACCGGTATTTTCGCCCGATGGGAAATATATGGCTTGGGAAAGCATGAAACGCGACGGCTACGAGTCGGACAAAAATCGCCTTTTCATTATGAATCTAAAGACCGGGGAAAAAGCAGATTACACGAAGGATTTCGATCAGAATGTCCATGGTCTGAAATGGAGTACCAATGGAAAATACATTTATTTTATCAGCGACTGGCATGCCTCGGACGACATTTACCGGTTGGATGTTAAAAAAGGTAAGATAACGAAAGTAACAGAAGGCATACATGATTATACCAGTGTCATTCCGTCAGGCAAAACACTTTATGCTACCCGTATGAGCATGTCGATGCCCATTGAGGTTTATGCTGTAAATGCCAAAAACGGCGTTGCCCGGCAGGTTACTTTCACCAACAAGGACCTCCTTGACCAGCTGACCATGGGTAAGGTTGAAAAACGCTGGGTAAAAACGACGGATGGCAAACAAGAACTTACCTGGGTAATCTATCCGCCTCATTTTAATCCCAACAAAAAATACCCGGCATTACTGTACTGCCAGGGCGGCCCTCAGAGTACGGTCAGCCAGTTTTGGTCATACCGCTGGAATTTTCAGATGATGGCTGCCAATGGTTACATTATCGTAGCACCAAACCGCCGGGGGCTTCCGGGTTTTGGCACCAAATGGGAAGAAGAAATCAGCGGCGACTACGGCGGGCAAGCCATGAAAGACTATTTCAGCGCTATCGACTCGTTGAAAAAAGAACCCTATATTGACCAAAACAGGTTGGGTGCCGTGGGCGCTTCCTTCGGCGGGTTTTCCATTTACTGGATTGCCGGTCATAATCTCAATCACCGGTTCAAAGTATTTATTGCTCACGATGGTATGTTCAATCTGAAATCAATGTATCTCGAAACCGATGAGATGTGGTTTGTCAACTGGGATTTGGGCGGCCCGTTCTGGGACAAGTCCGACAAAGAAGCCCAGCACTCCTATGCCACCGCCTCACCAAGCAATTTTGTGCAAAACTGGAATACCCCTATTTTGGTGATACACTCCCAACAGGACTACCGCATCCCGGTTACCGAAGGTATGCAGGCTTTTGATGCCGCCATTTTGCTCCATGTGCCGGCAAAATTTCTCTATTTTCCTGATGAAAGCCATTGGGTTTCGAAACCGCAAAATAGCATTTTGTGGCAGCGTACTTTTTCCAGCTGGTTAGATAAATGGCTGAAATAATGTGAGTTAGTTTGACTGAATAATTATAATCAACCCCTGAACATCATTGGCAAGCCTGATGATGTTCAGGGGTAATAAATTTGGAGAATGGAAAGAATCGCTGGGTTTAAGTTTCTTATACCGCATTGAATAACCGGTACAACTTAACCTG
>BTTE01000052.1:0-20586 GCA_036244975.1 bacterium
CAATTATTTCGTCTTTTGGGGATTTATTTTTTTGGTCTTTTTCTTTTCTTCCAAAACAGTTTTTGCATTTATGGGGCTTACTACTTTTTTGCCTGTTTTTTTTTCTAATTCCAAACGGGCAACTTTGGCAACATTTCCGCCTTGCCTGGCTGCTTTCTTGCTTTCGGCAAAGTTTTTTGGTTCTACGGCTTGCGAAATATCTTTTGTAGAGGCTTCGGCAAGCATATTCAAAATCAGTTCGGTATTGGTCATATTATCTCTCAGGTTCTCTTTTTTCAAACCTTTAAGAATTTTGTATTCTTTGGTGGTTTTATCTGCCCAGGCTTTGGTAATGATATTGGTTAGTGTGGCAAATTGAACACCTTCTTTTAAACCTCGTTTTTTCCATTCAACGGTTAGTTCTTTTCTAACTTCAATGCTTTTAAGACGTTGGTTAATCCAGCTTTCAGAATACCCCAACTCCAAATATTCTTTCAATGCCCTGTCAATAGTTAATTCAGGGTCTTGCATTTCGTCTAAACGTTCCGAAGCAATTTGAGCCAACCACAATTTAAAAGGCTCTGCTTTTGGTGATGGTATTGATTGTATTAGTCTGAAAAGCTGTTCAGTATCAGCCACATCAGTCATACGCATTTTGCCATCAGGTGCAAGCATTTTCAAAGCGTTACAATTTGTAACGGTTTGGTTTCCCTCTGCCAAAAGTCTCTTTTTCAATACTCTCCAATATACTTGTGGATTTGCGCTATCTGTTAAAACTGCAATTACATCAACAATAGAAATAAACCATTTTTCATTATCACTGTCCCAGACTGTACGAATAGTACTATCCTCGAATATTTTTATATTATCTTTTTTTGCCATAATAATTTAATTACGAAATTAATAATTATGAATTACGAATTGTTTTTTGGATGCTTCCAATAATTTTTAACAATTCACTTACATCTTTCAATAAACTCTTACTCTGTTCCTTGCTAATATACTGTGTATCTGCTAATAATCTTATCCGGTAATGTGTTTCTCTGGCTTCTTTATAGGATATTGTAAGTTTAGCAAAGAAATCTTTTTTACTTTGGCCACCAATTGTTTCCTCAATATTCGCCCCTATCGAAGTTCCAGAACGCAATAATTGTTTGCTTAACACAAACTCTTTTTTTTCTACACATAGATATTGATATACTTTTACAATCCTAACGGCAAAAGCATAACTCTTATCTCTAACAACATTATCTGTCTTCATAATTCGTAATTCTCAATTTATCCGTTCATAAATATGGTTGACACTATATTCAGTTTTTATGCTGGTGATGAAGCCGGGTTCTTTGTTTTTACACTTTTCGTATCAAAGATAGCATTCATTTACTAATTTATTACATCCTTGTTTCAATGTTTTAGCCCTATTGGTGGTACAAATACCCAATATATACACCTACGCCGTCTGTGTTTATCTTGTCAAACCAGCCCGACTGAAAAGTCGTTCAGGCGGGGATACAAATCGAAAGCAATTTTTAATGCATAAGCCAGGAAACACAGACTAACCATAAAAGGATTGAAAATCTCCCGAAAAGGTATCTGAGTGGCAAAGATTTAATCCAGCATTCCTTTTTCCCTCAGTTTTTCAATATATTGCTCTTTGGAAAGGGGACAATTTACCAGGTCAATGAAGTCTTCTTTAGAAAGCTTACACTGTTTGGACATCAAGCTTATAAGATGTTTCGATAAATTTTTTTTGCCATGACTTACTTTCGTATGGAGAACTTCTTTTCCTTCGTTTTTGAATATGAAGAACTTATGATCTTTGTTAATTTTATCAAAACCCTTTCTTAAGAGTGATTTAATGACTTTATCGCTGTTCAATGTCATAATTAAGCTTTTAGAATTAACCGGATAAATTCTTTGGCGCGTTTAATCCTTGAAGACATCTCGTTATCATTCAGCTCTTTATAATGATTGACGATAAAATCAAAATCTTCGGAGAAACTTAAAACAGCTTCTTCAAACGTATCCCCCGTCCCAACAATATCCAACAAGTCATTTTGAACAACATAATATCCATCTTCCACATCTACTTTGCAGTGCAGAGGAGCATTAAAGCGGTAAACTTTTTTCCCAAATTGTATCTTTTCGGGTGAAAATGCAAGCGAAGCACTTTCTGCATGAATCGGCTTAATTACCTTCTTAGACATTCTTCCGGTAGGAGTCTTTTTGATAATTACTTTTGCATAATTCGTTTGAGGCTCTTCTAACATTATATTGTCTTCTACAGGAGTTATTAACTTTGTTTTCACCACGTTTTTAAAATGATGTATTTTAGCAACCGGCTTAAATAAATGACCCTCCCTTTTGGCCAAATACATAGGTGACCGACCCGAACTATTTACAAAATCGTAAAGACTTTCAACGAAAATGTTTCGTCTAAAGCTGTCAGTATATAGCTCTTTTAAATCGTAATAATTGCCAGTAGAAGCAATTTCGATCATTTGGGTAAACCGTTCATTTACTTTTTGACGCTGTTGGTTAACATCACCAATTGTATAATTTATTCTCGGAGTAAGTTTAAATTCGGGAACGGCACTTCCCGGATAAAAACCTGCGATTTCTATTTTGAAATTTTTTATATCAATGGTCTCATCTGAATCAAGGTCATAGCGTGCGATGTTCAAAATAAGCTCTTGTAACTTTGAAGCAATTCTAATCAGATCCTCAATAGGCAGAGTTTTATATTTTCCCAGCTCCCCTTCTATTTTCAAGAAAATCCCCTTGTTCAGGTCTAAATCCATAATGACTGATTCTATTGGAAAGCAAAGTTATAAAATTATTTGAAGCAAACCTTCTCTCTCACTTCATTTTATTTTGAACAATACCACCGTAAAAGGTATCAGCACCCAGCCTGATTTATACCAAAGTGGATGGAGAAATCCTGATGAAGAAGACTTGTTAATTATGTTCAAAATCTTTATGCCATCAAATTTCAGATAGTTTCCATAGCTTCTGATTTTTCATGTCCAGTGAATTATTTTTTTGATTATTCAACCTTGAAAATTTATTCTATGCAATGTACTGTATATATTGCAATTACTGCGTTTAGACCTAAATACGAAACCGTTTGGAACTGTCTTATCTTATGCCTAAATAATGATATCTGTTCTAAAAATATGGTTCTACTACCATTTTAGTGGGTAAATTGCTTTTGCCGTACCACAGGGATCCCTTTGGTACGGCAATTTAGATTTAATAATTACACGATACAACAGTTCTCCACAAAATTTGCAGTAGTACCAAAAATATATTGTATAAAAAATGCAAGTGTGAATTCAATTACCGGGCAATAATCTTAAATTAATAACAAGCAACAATCACAGCAAACAACTGATTAAAAATAATTTACAACAACAAATGCCTTAACTTCCTTTCCGAAAATCACTCCCCGGTTTATAAAAAACAGACCGAAATTTCAGTTTCATTAAAAAAATTTCTTTTATTTGTTCCGGTAAAAAAGTAATCAAACCATGAAAAAACGTTATTCTGTCATCAAAGGCACGGGAAAATATATCCCCACACAAATAGTTCGCAACGAGGATTTTTTAGAACACAAATTCTACGATGAAAAAGGCGAGAAATTTGAAACCGATACGGAAGAGATTATCAGGAAATTTGTGAAAATTACGGGCATCAAAGAACGCCGTTACGTTACAGATGATCTGGTCGCTTCCGACATGGGCTATTTTGCCGCGAAAGACGCTATTGCATCTTCCGGCATTGATCCTGAAACACTCGATTACATTATTTTCGCCCACAACTTCGGCGATGTGCCGGCACACAACAGGCATACGGATTTGGTACCGGCGCTGGCTTCCCGCGTAAAACACAAACTCGGCATAATAAATCCGCGGACAGTGGCTTACGACCTGCCATTCGGTTGTCCGGGATGGGTACAGGGAATGATTCAGGCCGACTATTTCATAAAATCGGGAGATGCTTCCCGGGCGCTTGTGATTGGCGGAGACACGTTGTCCAGAATCTGCGATCCCCACGACCGTGATAGCATGATATACGCCGATGGTGCCGGAGCAACCATTATCGAAGTCATGGAAAGCGAAACACCGGTGGGCATTTTATCACACCTGACACGCTCCGACACTGTGGAACATGCCTTTGAGCTGTGGATGGACAAATCGTACGACCCGAAATATACCGGAAACGAAGTTTACCTGAAAATGTACGGCCGCAAATTGTACAATTACGCACTTACCAACGTGCCGTCCACCGTAAAAGAGAGCCTTGAAAAAGCAGGTCTCGACATACATGACATTCGGAAAATCCTTATCCATCAGGCGAATGAAAAAATGGATGAAGCCATCATCACGAGGCTTTTCAGACTTTACGGAATAAAATCATATCCCAAAGAGATAGTTCCCATGTCCATCTCCTGGCTGGGAAACAGTTCTGTGGCCACTGTTCCAACCTTGCTCGACATTATCCTGAAAAACGAAATGGAAGGACAACATATTTCCGGCGGCGACCGGGTTGTTTTTGCCTCTGTGGGTGCCGGGCTGAACATCAACTCTATTGTTTACCGCTTTCCTGAAAAGTAAACAGGGGAGGCAATAGCTAATTCAAAGGTTGTTAAAAGAGATCGCTTCGCCACGCATGCGTTCACTTTTAACTTCACCCGCCTGCAGGATTCCAGTCGATTTCGCCCATGTCGTTGGCACGAAGGATTTCGTTGGTTTTGGAAAAATGACGACAGCCAAAGAAGCCTTTGTGAGCCGAGAAAGGCGATGGATGTGCCGCCTTCAGAATGTAATGCCTGGAGGTATCAATCAGTTCCGCCTTTTCCTGAGCAAACCGGCCCCAGAGCAAAAATACGATGCCGGCACGCAGTTCCGAAATGGTGCGAATCACCTCATCGGTAAAAACTTCCCAGCCTTTCCCCTGATGCGATCCGGCTTGTCCGGCACGCACCGTCAGCGTGGCATTGAGCAGCATCACACCCTGCCGCGCCCATTTTTCCAGGTTGCCGGAGGAAGAAACGGGAATGTCTAAATCATCATGCAACTCTTTGTAAATATTCTGAAGCGAAGGCGGAATACGGATGCCATCGGGTACAGAGAAAGCAAGCCCCTGCGCCTGTCCCCGACCATGATACGGATCCTGCCCGATGATCACCACCCGCACAGCCGTCAGCGGTGTCAGGTTAAAAGCTGAGAAAATCAGTTTTCCAGGCGGATAAACCGTTTGTGTTTTGACTTCCTCACGCAAAAAGTCTTTTAAACGAGCGAAATAGTCCGCTTCAAACTCGTCCTGCAGCGCCAGCTGCCAGCTTTCTTCTATTTCCGGTGCAGATTTAACCATGGTTTTTTCCTTCTAACAATAAAAACAACGAAACCTTGTTATTCTAATAAAATCTCTCTTTCTTTGTACAGACTTCTATAATTGTTTGCAAGTTATGAAAAAAACAGCGATTATCCTTTCCGCCATTATTTTTATTGCCCTGTTGGCGTCTTCCTGTTCAACCACCAGCAATTGCGCTGCTTATGGGAATGTTCATCAATATCAAAAAGAGGTAAAATATTAACACCTTACGCCAGCATAAACGGGGTAACATTCCTACCGCAAAAGAATGATGAATGAAATAATATTGAGGGGACTTCTAATAATTCCTTTCTTTCAAGAAACAAATGAGATGAACAAGTAACCACCAAACCACAACGAATTACAATAAATTACAACCATTTACCAACTGCATGACGATCGAATAAACAACCATTGCAATACAAAAAGCTATACTCCCTGGTCTTGCAAAGTTACATTTGTTTATATTTGACCTTTTAAAAAAACCGGTGAATAAGAAAAATGAGGCGACATCTTAAACATCTCTTTTTATTTTTGCTGCTGATACAATTTTTTCCGGCCTTCAGCCAATTTGATACTGAAGTCCCCGACAGTATTGCCAATAAGATTCTTTACAGCCGAATCAACACGGTAAGTGCTGTGGCCACCAATCTGGGTTATGGCATACGCTATAAAACCGGAAAACGGCTTTCCATTTTCAAAACACGGCTCTGGGAGTTTGAAGGTGTTTACATGTATTCGTACAAACAGGTAAGGCTTCTCAATCCATACTATCCCTATTCCAAAAAATATGTTTACGGAAAACTGAATGATGTGTTTTTCCTGCGGGCAGGCATATCCTGGAAAAAGCAACTGAACCAAAAGCCCTATTCCGGCGGGGTTGAAGTCCGGCTGACTTATGGCGGTGGCGTTAGTCTTGCTCTGGCAAAACCTTATTATCTTTATGTAATTTACTACAACGAAACCAGCCCTGGCGTTTATAATTACGAAACCCGTACGGAAAAATTTGATCCGACCAACAATTCATGGAGCGACATTTACGGACGAGCACCTTTTACAAAAGGCATTGGGGAAATCACCCTTCATCCCGGTTTTTATGGCAAAATAGGCCTGAATTTTGAGTTTGGCAAAGAGCAAACCAAAGTGAGAGCACTGGAGATAGGCGCCACGGTAGATGTCATCCCCGGCGGCGTTACCATTATGTCGGGACAAAAAAACACGGTCTTCTATCCTACCCTGTACCTCGCTTTCTCAATAGGAAAACGGTTTAACAAATACTAACCTGCCTGTTTAGGAAGTTGGTTATTGACACGAAACAGGCTACCGGTCAGATAGTTTCAGGAAACTTACCAGCTTCTCCACCGCTTTTCCGCGATGACTGATACGATTTTTAAGTTCTGCAGGCATTCCGGCGAAACTTTCCGTATAGCCGTCCGGTAAGAATACCGGGTCATAACCAAAACCGGAATCGCCGCTGCGCCTTTCAAGAATACGCCCATCCACGCTTCCCTCAAACTGAAACTCTTTTCCGTCCAAAATCAAAGAGATAACCGTTTTAAAACGGGCTTTACGTTGAGATTCGTCCTTTAACGTCTGCAGGAGTTTGGTTACATTTTCTTCGTAAGTAGCGTGTTCCCCTGCATACCGGGCAGAATAGACACCCGGTTCACCGCCAAGTGCGTCCACCTCAAGGCCGGTATCGTCTGCAAAACAATCCACACCATACCGTTCAAAAATAAAATGGGATTTTTGGGAAGCATTTTCTGCCAGGGTCTTCCCTGTTTCGGGGATATCTCCTTCAAAGCCCAACTCTTTCAAAGAAACAATATCAAAAACATTCTCCAGTAAAGCTTTCGCCTCGGAAAGTTTGTGCAAATTATTGGTTGCAAAAACAATTTTTTTCATGGTTGTGTTTTTTAATTTCACCTAATGGGATCAATGAAGGCAATAATAACAGGCCGTTTCTCAAAATATACTTTACTTTTCCGCGAAAATAAGATCTACCCCTATAAATCTGCCCTTTCGAAAATTCGGTACAAAAATAATTTTCTTTTGGTTTCATCCCTGCTACGAAAAAACGAATTCCTGTTTTGTCAACAACACGCTCACCGCCCAGGGATGTCGCAAACAGCAACTTCGAGATTATCACGCAGTGAGCGGTAGGTTTCGCGGAAAGCGTTACGACATTGTGCTGAGTTCAGCCATCTCACTTCGGTAATATCCTCTTCAAGCTGGGGTTTCAGCGCGCCGGCATATTGTGTATCCATCAAAAACCAATAGGTTTTTTTAAGAAAAAGCTTTTCCTTGTAAAAATAGAAATGGAAGCTGGATGGCAATGATTCGGTTATCTGTAGTCCCGAAACACCTGTTTCCTCCTCCGTTTCGCGCAGAGCACAGGCTTCGATAGTTTCATTTTTGTTTGCTTTTCCTTTGGGCAAATCCCAAACGTTCCATCGCCTGATGAACAACAATTTGTTTTCGCTGTTGCGCACTATCCCTCCTGCTGCTTCCACATAGTTGAAATGTTTTTTCAGATGACGAAACATCTTTTCCACATTGTATCCGTAAACAACCGTATCAAGCCGGTTTTCGTTGTCGATCCAGGCTCCGGCAAAAGAACAAAGCGCTTTTTTGTCTTCCGCAAAAACAAACTCATAGCCGGGATACTTTTCTTTGTCTTCGGCAATAACCAGAACGTTATCAAGATAATAGATGGAGTACATGACAAAAATATTTAAACACAAAGATAAGAAATTGTAATGGAAAATAGAAATTGTGAAAGCTCTGATATCCCGATGGTAGAATCAGAGAAAAATTTTACTTTTGCCATATGATAACAAACCCGGAAACCGCAACAAAAGTTGCCCTGCATCTTTTAAAAATAAATGCCATTAAATTAAGTCCCGACAAGCCTTTTACCTGGGCTTCCGGACTACGTTCGCCCATATACTGCGACAACCGGCTGGCGCTTTCCTATCCGGCTATCCGCGATTTTATCCGGCAGGAATTAGTCGAAGCGGTGAAAGAAAATTTTAGTAATGCTAACCTCGTTGTGGGAGTTGCTACCGCCGGAATTCCTCAGGGTGTGCTGGTAGCACAGGAGCTGAATCTGCCTTTTGCTTACGTCCGTTCGACAGTTAAAACCCACGGCATGATTAACCGCATTGAAGGCCATGTACAAAAGGGTCAGACTGCTGTTGTAGTAGAAGACCTGATCTCGACAGGTAAGAGCAGCCTTGCTGCAGTAGAAGTCCTGCGCAGCGCCGGAATTCAAATTGCGGGAATGATTTCGATTTTCACTTACGATCTGCCGGTGGCAGAAGAAAATTTTGAAAAAGCCAATTGTCGGCTTATCAGTCTTTCAGACTATCCCTATTTGATGGAAGCCGCTCTGGCTCATAACTTCATTGATAATGAGATGTTGGATTCGCTCTTTGCCTGGCGAAACAATCCGAAAAAATGGAGTGAAACACATTCCGGATAGTTCAGTAATAAACAACACATTAATATTATTTAAATCCTACACCCAATGAAAATAGATGGAAAAAAGGCTGTGATTTCAGCCAGCCAGAATAAAATATTTCAGTTTTTGAGCGATTTTAACAATTACGAAAAGCTGATGCCCGAACAAATTGTGAACTGGCAATCCGACAAAGAGACCTGTTCATTTACCATTAAGGGAATGGCTGATTTAAAACTAAAATTTGCCCGAAAAGAGGTGTCGAAGCTACTGGAGTTGGTTCCGGAAGGAAAGACTCCTGTGAAATTCTCGCTGCTAATCAACCTGGAACCCGATGCGTTAAATGAGCAGAAAACCGTGGTGAATGTCCATGTGGATGCCGACCTGAGTCCCATGCTGGCTATGATTGCCAGAGGCCCTTTTGAAAACCTCGCCAACACCATCTCCGAAGAGCTGCATAAGATTTTTGAGAAGAAGTAAAGGATCCGGATTCGAAATAATTTCTATCCAATTCAGAAACCAGTCTTCATACTCCGGCCAGTGGATGAGCGAGACCGGGGACTTGTATCTGATGCACTACGGACTTTTTCAGCAGGCCCTAAATAACAGGATTATAGGCTATCGTATTAATGAAAAACTTCCTTCCCCGGTCTTCTGACTTCTCCCAAAGGGATAACCTTTGGTCCGGCAAAAGCAATCCTCCGGTTTCCAATCTTAAATAATCTTAATTTATCCGGGAACATTCCACAAATTTTGTAATTTTGTTTGATTAATTTCGATTAAATGCCTAGCACAACACATGATACTTTTGTCATTATCATAATGACGCAAAATCCCAAAATAATTCATTAAATATTTTATCATGAGAACAAAAAACAGCTTATTTCGTTTATTACTCCTGCTGTTCCTAAGCTGGAGCACTGCAGCAGCCTTTGCGGCTACACCTGAACAAAGCAACAATTTGCTTTACCGGTTTCCGACAATCCACAACAATGCTATTGTTTTTGAAGCGGCGGGAAACCTCTGGCGTGTTGACCGGACGGGAGGCATGGCAACCCGCCTGACCACCGACAATGGTTACGATATGATGCCCCGGTTTTCGCCGGATGGCAAAACCATTGCCTTTACCGGCCAATATGATGGCAACGTGGACGTTTATTCCATTCCTGCCGAAGGCGGCGCCGTTACACGCCTGACCTATCACTCCGATGTAGCCAGGAAAGTGCCCACACGCTGGGGACCTAACAATATGGTTGTCAGCTGGACGCCCAATGGGAAAGGTATCGTTTTTCTTTCCCGAAGAAACACCTGGAACTCCTGGTTTGGCCAGTTGTTTGAAGTAAGCCATCTCGGCGGACTTCCACAACAGTTGCCTTTACCAAAAGGTGGCGTTCTTTCTTACAGCCCCGATGGCAGCAAAATAGCCTACAACCGGATTTTCCGGAATTTCCGGACATGGAAACGCTATACCGGCGGTCTGGCACAAAACATTTGGATTTATGATTTGAAAACGCACAACATACAACAGGTTACCAAGTGGAAAGGTACCGACACTTACCCCATGTGGTATAAAAACACGATTTACTTTGCCTCCGACCGGGGTGCCAGCCACAGGCTAAATATTTGGGCTTACAACACCGATACCAAAGCGTTCAGACAGATTACCCGGTTCAAAGACTATGATGTGGACTGGCCTTCTTTGGGCAACAATGGAATTGTCTTCCAGGACGGCGGCTCATTGTACGTTTTGGATCTGCCTGCGGAAAAACTACATAAGATAGAGGTTACCGTCCCGAATGATGGCGTCCGTACACGTCCGCGCTGGGTAGCTGTAAACAAGATGATTCGGAGTTTCGATATTGCACCTAACGGAAAACGTGCGCTGTTTGATGCCCGTGGCGATATTTTCACCGTTCCGGCCAAACACGGCGCTATCCGTAACCTGACCCAAACCTCAAAGGCACAGGAACAATACGCTGCCTGGTCGCCCAATGGTAAATGGGTAGTTTACCTGACCGACAGCCCCGGCAGAAATGAACTGGCTATGCGTCCTTCCGATGGCTCCGGAAAACAGGAAATTCTGACACACTTCAAAAAAGGTTATTTTCTCAATCCTTTGTGGGCTCCGGGAAGTGACAAAATCGCCTTCGCCGACAACCTGCACCGACTTTGGTATCTCAACATAAAAGACAAAAAAGCCGTCCGTGTCGATCAGGATACGCTGAGCCCCATTAGGGATTACAGCTGGTCGCCCGATGGCAAATGGATAGCTTACAGCAAAGTCAACAAGAGCGGACTACCACAGATTTATTTCTATAATCTTGATAACCACAAAGTTTCAAAAATAAGCACCGGAATGTATGCCGACAACGAGCCATTGTTTTCGCCCAATGGCAAATACCTCTATTTTGTTTCGGCACGGCACGAAAATCCCACTTTTAGTGAAACCGAATTCAATGTGGCTACCTTAAAAATGGACGGTATTTATGTGGCTACGCTGCAAAAAGATGAAAAATCGCCTTTTGCACCCAAATCGGATGAAGGAATTCCCAATGTTACCAAGAAAAAAACAACACCTTCAGGAGTATGGAAACCGGTTGCAAGCGCCCCTATAACCGTCGATATGAGCGGATTAATGGAACGGGCCATCCCACTTCCTATTGAGCCCGGCGATTATGGAAATCTTCAGGCTGCCGGAAACAACATCTTCTTCCGGACAGGCCCGTTGCAAACCATCGAAGGCCCTTTGCCGGGAAGTGGGGATGCCGCCATCAAGGTTTTCAACCTGACAAAGAAAAAAGAATCTACCGTTGTAGATAAAAAAGTGGGCGCTTATGTACTGAGTGCCAACGGTAGTACTATTCTTTATGTTCAGAAAGGAAAATTCTTTTTGATTTCATCCAAAGCAACGCACGGACAAAAGGCCGCTTCTCTGAACCTCGCAAACATGAAAACACAGGTTAACCCCCGTGCCGAGTGGGATGAGATGTATCACCAGGCCTGGCGCCTTTTCAACAACTATTTTTATAACACCAAAATGAACGGTGTCAACTGGGAAGAAGTAGGGAAAAACTATGCCAAACTGCTTCCGCAGCTCGGTTCACGTGAAGACCTGAACTATCTTATCGGTGAAATGATTGGTGAACTGGAAAATTCGCACACCTATGTCTGGGGTGGCGACGATGACTATTCCGGCAAATATAATCCCACCGGATTGCTGGGTGTCAATTTTGGTCTTAACAAAGCTTCGGGTCAATACTATTTCAAAAAGATTTTTCAGGGCGATAATTCCAGAAACGGCTATCATTCTCCACTTACCGCGCCGGGCGTAAACGCCAAACAGGGCGATTATCTGCTCGCTGTAAACGGGAAGTCGCTAAAATCTCCGGTCAATCCTTACAGTTTGTTTGTCAATACTGTTGGGAAACAGGTTACACTGACACTCGCCAGTAATCCTTCCGGAAAAGATACACACACCGTTGTAGTCAAGCCTATTGCCAACGAGTTGAACATACGGCTTCTCAACTGGATTCGTACCAAACGGAATTATGTGAACAAAAAATCAGATGGAAAAATCGGTTATATCTATCTTTCCGATATGGAAGCGCTGGGGATGGACCAGTTTGTCCACCAGTTTTATCCGCAACTCAGCAAACAGGGACTCATTATTGACGACCGTTTTAATGGCGGCGGATTTATTGACCAAATCATTCTTGAACGGCTGCGTCGCGTGCTTATCGGCATGAGTACCGATCGGGTTCACAGTGCCCAACGTTATCCCGGACAGGTACTGAACGGGTATAAGACTACACTTATCAACCATTATTCGGCTTCCGATGGCGACATGTTCCCCTATTACTTCCGTAAATATGGTTTGGGGCCACTCATCGGAACAAGAACCTGGGGAGGTGTCAGAGGTTACAGCAACGTGTGGGCATTAATTGATGGCGGCAGACTGGTTGTCTCTCAGAATAGTATCTATGGTTTGGATTCAAAATGGATTATCGAAAATCATGGTGTCAGCCCCGACATCCGTGTGGATAATTTGCCAGGCGCCGTCATGGCCGGAAAAGACAAGCAACTCAATACGGCCATTGGGTATTTGATGAAAAAAATCAAAGAGCACCCGATGGTTTTGCCTCAACCGCCCAAAGAAATGCCCGCTTATCCTTCCGGAAAAGATGCTTCGGGAACAAACCCGGGTAATAAATAATAAAATCTCTCAATTTTTAAAAACAGCCGCTATATCTGTAAAGGTTAGCGGCTGTTTTATTGTAATTGCTGCTGATAAGGCTAATCGGATGGTTTATCCTTTCTGTAAACTCTGATGCCTTATGTCGGTTCCTTCGTAAGCGAAAATTGAAGCTTCCGCAATGTGTGCGGCATGGTCGGCGATACGTTCGATGCTGGAAATTATACTTTTGATTCCGATAAAATTTAATATAACTTTTTGTAATTTACCGGAAGATTTTTCTGCAAGAATTGAATTTTTTAATATTTGTCGATTCAAATTATCGACGAAACTATCACTATTGATGGTCCAAAGTGCTGCTTCTTTGTCATTATCCGTAAATGAAAAAATTGCTTTTGAAATCATTTCGGTGCTAACGGCCAACATTTCACTAATGTCTTTCGAATTCAATAAAAGCAGACCGGGATCTTTAAGATTTTTCAAAACATTCACAATTTTCATAATCAGATCGCCAATGCGTTCCAGATTGGTTATCATCCGGTAGGAGGCCATTATTCTTCTAAGTTCCGAAGCAACAGGTTTATAAAGAACGATAGTACTAATAATCCGATTACTTATTTTAATCTCGTAAGTATCTATTTTTCTTTCATTCTTTCTAATTTGTTTTAAGCTTTCAGTAGAAATGTTTGTGTGTTCAGACGCAATTACTTTTGCAAGTAACTCCATCTGCTGTAACGTAAGTTTTGATAAACTTTCAAAATCATCCGCTATTTTCCGGATTGCCTTGTCTTTAGTAGTACTCATGTCTGTTTTTTTTCAAAGATACAAATTATCCAAACTTCCCGGTAAGGTATTCCTCTGTTCTCTTATCGGAAGGATTCGTAAATAAATCTTTTGTTTTACCGTACTCTACCAGTTCACCGAGGTACATAAACATAGAGTAATCGGAGATACGGGCGGCCTGAGCCATATTATGCGTTACCAAAACTATGGTATATTCCTTTTTAAGTTTCACAAGGAGATTTTCGATTTTTGAAGTTGACACCGGATCAAGGGCAGAAGCAGGCTCATCAAGAAGAATAACATCCGGTTGAAAAGCCAGTGCCCGGGCAATGCAAAGTCGTTGTTGCTGCCCGCCGGATAGAAAATTCCCTTTTTTGTATAGTGCGTCTTTTACTTCATCCCAAAGTGCAACATCTCTCAGCGATTTCTCAACAATCTCATCCCGTTTGGTCCTCTTTTGCCGGATACCATTTAATTTATAGCCGGCGATGACATTATCGTAAATGCTCATGCTCGGAAAAGGGTTGGGGCTTTGAAAAACCATTCCGATTTTTCGCCTTAACTCAATATTTGAAAGCTTCGAGATATCTTTATCATTAAGAAAAATCTTACCCCTGGTTTCAATTTTAGGGTATAGCTCGTGCATCCGGTTCAGTGCCCTTAACAAACTGCTCTTTCCACAACCCGACGGACCCATAATTGCTGTAATTATATTCCTCTTTATGTCAACCGTTACATCCGCGATGGCATATTTATCTTTCTCATAAGAAACAGACAGATTTTGGATTCTCAATACGGGTTTTTTTTCTACGATAAGTTTATTCATTTTAGTTTATTTCTGTTTTGCTGCAATCTGTTTTGTTATTAAATTAAGCGTCAGAACCAGAGCCACCAAAAACAAAGATGAACTCCAGATCAGATTAACCATGTTCGGGTCGTTATAAAACTGCCAAATCAGCAAAGGTACGGCACTGGTTGGTTTATCAATATTAAAATTCACAAAAGGATTTCCCAGCGCTGTCAGCATAAGCGGGGCGGTTTCTCCGAGCACTCTGGAAAGAGCCAGCAGTATCCCTGTCGTTAGTCCGCTAAAGCCTGTTGGTATCAACACCCTGAGTATGATTTTATGATAAGGAACCCCCAACGCAAGTCCGGCCTCCTTGATAGATTGTGGAATCATTTTAAAAGTTTCTTCGGTAGAACGTATGATAAGCGGCAACATCATAATGGTCAGCGAAGCACTTCCGGCAAGAGCCGAAAAGCCATGCGTAACATTTTTCACAATCCAGAAGTAGGCGATGAGCCCTAATACTATTGAAGGGGCTCCCTGTAATATATCGGAAATATCGCGGACCACACCTGCATATCGTTTTTCTGCATTTTCATATAAATATATTCCGGCTAATAATCCCAGGGGTATGGCTACGAGGCTGGCTATTGATACCATTAAAAAGGTACCTGTTATGCCATTCAATATTCCTCCCGGAATAATCTTTCCATGATTCAAAGCTGTCATTGCTTCCCATGTGTCCGGAGCAATTTGTGTAAAAAAACTGAAATTTATTTGTTTGATTCCTTTTTGAATCAGATCGAAAACAATGAGGATAATAGGCGTAATGGCAAGAAGGGATAAAAAAATGACCACGCCTTGAAACAGAAGATTTCTGGCTTTCCTGAACTTTCCCGCCATAGGCGTTGCATTTATTTTTAAGATGGAAATCATGGCATTAAGCGAATTTTTTGATGATGAACTTACCAATCCCGTTGATGATCCCGGTTATAAGAAATAATAACAGGCCGATGGCAATCAACGCACTTAATTTTAAACCTTCCGCTTCGCCGAATTGGTTGGCAATAACGCTGGCCATTGTATTTCCCATATCGAATATTCCTTTTGGTATAACATTGCTATTACCGATTAACATGGTTACCGCCATCGTTTCCCCAAGTGCACGGCCAAATGCAAGGATGTAACTTGCAATGATTCCGGATCGGGCCATCGGGATGGTTACATTAAAGATAACCTCAAGGCGTGTGGCTCCGAGTGAATAGGCTGCTTCTTTCAGGTTATTGGGAACAAGCGAAATAATTTCGGTGCTGATAGAGGTAGCATAAGGAATAATCATTATGGCAAGGATAATACTAGAAGTGAATATTCCAAATCCCTGCGCATTGAATCCCAGCTGGACTATCAATGGGCGTAAGAAGTAAAATCCCCACAATCCATATACAATTGACGGAATGCCGGCCAGCAGGTCCACCAGGGTTCCAACAATTTTTGCAACCATCGTCCCCTTGTAATACTCACCCAAAAACAGTGAAGCGGAAAGTGCCAGTGGCAGACAAATAGCCAAAGCGAGGACAGAAGTAATTATCGTCCCTACAATAAAAGGCAGCGCACCATACTGCTCTCTTCCTGCCGTAGGATTCCATTTGGTGGAAAAGATAAAATCAATTCCAAACTTTTGAAAAACCGGTATGGAGCCCTGAACAAGGGTGAGTACCATACCGGTTGCAAGCAGTATTAAGCTGAGCGATGCAATAAACAATACATTTCTTGTGATTTTTTCGCTATTCATCTACTCACTCATTATATTTTTCATCAGTATTATTTCAAAATTGGTTTCCCATTGTAGGTCACGGTATACAATATGTTTTGGGCCAATTTAACTACCTTTTCGGGTAAGGGTGCATAATTTATCTCCTTGGCGATAGCCTGGGCTTCAGGGTTAACCAACCAGCTCAACATCTGCAAGTTGGCCTGTGCCTTGGCAAAAGAACGGTGATTATAATTTTGTTCTTTATAAAGAATTATCCAGGTGAAACCGCTAATAGGATAAGCGTCGGGAGCAGATGAGTTTGTTAACATTACCCGTGTGTCGGCGGGAATTTCACCTTTTCCGGCCGCACTTACAGAGGCAATACTTGGTTGGATGAAATTACCGGCCTTATTACGGAGCTGTGCAAATGAAATTTTCTGTGCAAAAGCATATTCAGAACCAATGTAACCCACAGCACCCACAGTTTGGCTAATTGTCCCGGCTACACCCGGATTTCCTTTGGCGCCCATTCCTGTGGGCCATTTCAGGGATTTTCCGGTGCCAACCTGAGCTTTCCATTCCGGACTTATCTTACTCATGTAATCACTGAATATGTAGGTCGTCCCACTTCCGTCCGAGCGGTGGACAACAATGATGGCAAGATTGGGAAATTTAACCCCCGGATTCAGTTTTTTGAGTTCTGCATTGTTCCAATTTGTGATTTTTCCCATAAAAATTTTGGTGAGCACTTCGGGTGTCAGCTTCATAGTTTCGATTCCCGGGAGGTTAAATGCGATGACAACAGCGCCACTAACCATCGGGATATGGACGATGGGAGCAGGCATCTTGGCCATTTCAGCATTACTTAAAAATGCATCGCTGGCACCAAAATCAACGACTTTGTCTCTAAGGCTGCGGATACCGGCACCGGAGCCGATTACTCCGTAAGACACCGGAATACCGGTTTGTTTGAAATATTTACGGAATGCTGTTTTATAGAAAGGTGCAGCAAAGGTTGACCCGGCACCGGCAAGGCTGATATTAGCCGTTGCACTCTTTGTTTTGGTAGTTTTCTTTGAACTTGTGCTGCTGGGGTTTTGGCATGAGGCAAATCCCACTACTACAGCCATAAATAATAATAACTTTTTCATTTTTGATTGTTTTTGAATGTTAATATGGTCTTAAAACTTGATTTGTAAACTTAAATACGCTCCCGAAACCGAGGATTTAGCTCTGTTTCGCGGCTTCCAAAGCTGATAATTTGGAGAAATTCTAACTCCCTTGACAGGAGAAAACTCAATCCCGGCAATAAATTCCTGCCCATCCTTTGCAAAATTCCATGGATTAACCTCATTTGCCATCGTTACGGAGGAGAGATAATCGTATCGGCCGAAAATATTTACTTTTTTAAAATAATAAGTGGCGTAAAAAGAATAACCCGAATAATCTTTTCCGGAAGACATGCCATGATTATACTGTTTGTTGTATTCGGCCCCTCCTTTCCATTTAGCCCTGGTATAGGCTAAGAAAAATGAAAGGGTTTGCTGAGCCGCTTTTTTGTTCATATAATCGTAATAGACCCGGAACGCAAGTGCTTTAGTAGGTTTTAGAGTTACACCCATGGTATATTTTAAAGTGCTGTCAACTTCAATCCTTTTATAGCCTTCTCCATTGAGGACAGAGAAATCGGCACTTACAAATGAATTTAGTTGATAAGCAATGCTTACACCTAAATCGGCACTCGGACCAAAGCCATTCTGATCCTGAAATGATTTAAAAAGATAACGATTGCCCCAATGACTTTCCTGGAAATTAAATATATAAGTCCCAATAAGTCCGATTCTAACGGTTAGCCCATTCTTTTTATACTGAACGTAAGCATTTTTCAAATAGGCTGTCATTTGAAGTTTACCAACTCCAGGATTGCCGACATCAAGGTTTACTTTTCCTGAAAAGTACTTACTAAATGAATATTTATAACCCATGTAGGCCCGGGTTACTTCGAAAAGGTTCCGGGTTGTCCCGTTGGTAAAATTACTGTGATAATTGGTGTAAATTTTCACAAAGGATTTCCCTGATGGTTTAAACTCATCTTTGGCTTGGCCGCTCTGACCAAACATGCTACTAAAAAGTAGCAGGAAAATAATACTAAGGGGTAAGTTTTTTTTCATTTGACTTTTGATTTTTATTGCTTCTTAAACGAAGCGTGAAATATTTATTAAAGAATTCAATTACTAATGGCCATACTTATTTTGTTGGCACAAAAGAATAATATCATTGGCAGGATGAGGTTAATTAAATATTAAGTTTAAGTTATGAAATTGTTAATCCGACAAACACTGTACGATTTAATAAATTTCGGCGTCCCAATTAGTTAAGAATAGCGTTGTGGGACCGGGCTTTCCCCTTACAGACTGTTTCGCTGCAATCTTTTTCCTAAATTGCAAACCCATAACTTTTAAGTTGCCGATGGCACCGGACAATGAAAATATTTTATAAACTTTAAACAACTTCTATATTGAAATTTCCATTATCTTTGTTGCGTTATAGCGCAACTATGCAATTAATAAGGAAATGGCATGAATACTTATACTAACTTTTTTAAGGCATTAAGTGATGAAACAAGACTCAGAATGCTGAATTTATTAATAGTTTCAGAATCTGAACTTTGTGTTTGTGAATTCACCGACATTCTGGAAATACCAATATACAATGTTTCAAAACACCTGAAAATATTGAAGAATGCCGGTCTCTTAAACGAAAGAAAAGAAAGTCGTTGGGTGTATTTTGGATTAACGGCCCAAAAAGAAAAGTTTCTAAGCCTTCTGTTTGAAGCTGTAAAAGAAATTCCTGCTCAACAGCTTAAAACCGATCTTCATGAATTACAAAAAAGGTTCGATATAAGAGTTGAAGGGAAATGCCTGTCAGGAATTCAAAAAGAACATTTAAAAAACTGATAATCACATGTTTTATATGAGAAGAATAATAGTAGCTCAGCATCGTGCAAACAGCAAATCGGAAACAGAAAATGAACCATTGCCTGTTCGATTTAACGAAATCTTACTGACAAACAAGGATAAAGTTGCGTCTCCGAAAGGATAACAAAAACAGAAAAGGGATTTGTATATGAAACAAAAAATATCAGAAATATTGAAGATATATCAGCCGAATAGCGACCAATTATCCCTGAAAGAAATTTATGAGGACTTAAAAAACATTTCAAAAATAAAAAAATGTTCTTTTTGTGGTTGTAATGCTGACACCTTAAAGGAGTTTGCAGAACTGGCACAAGCTAACGGCAGGAAGAAGCTTGCCAAAAAGGCAACGGAACTACACAAAAAAATTATTGAACAGAAAAAATATGATTGTTTAGGCTGTAATCGTTGCTACCCCGCTGATATTTCCAATCTATTATTTGAAATGAAAGATAACGGTGGCAGCGATAATAAGCCGGAATCCTGTGCCGATGAATCCTGTTCCTGTAACACGCAAAAACCCAAAAATAAATGGCCTGTTGAAAAAGGTAATTATTTCGTTGGCAACGAAAAAGCAGCCATAGCAATTAACACATTATCAAATACAAAGCTACCTGAGCAACTTATCATATCACGAAAAGATAAAATTGCAATAGTTGGTTACTGCGAAACAGAAAATATCGGTATAGAAAAAATAGTAAAAAACACTATCTCAAACCCCAATATCCGCACTTTAATAATTTGCGGTAACGAAAGCGGACAAACCAGGTTGGGAGGACATTTTTCAGGGCAGGCTTTACTCTCATTACATTCAAGCGGTATTACCGAAAAAAACAGAATTATAGGAGCAAAAGGAAAACGTCCGGTTGTAAAAAATTTGAATAACGAGCAAATTAAACGTTTTCAATCTCAAATTGAAATTATTGAACTTATCGGCAACAATTCAATAGAAAATATAACCCTTAATGTTGATATTGCTCATTCTAAAAAGAAAAGAATATTTGACCGGAAAGGGATTAACAGCTTTGTAAACAGTGAAATTACAGCCCAAAATCCTCAAAAACTACACTTAGATAAAAAAGGGTATTTTGTTATACTTCCGAGTAAATCAGAGAGAAAAATTTTTGTTGAATATTATGCTAACAGTGGAGAATTATTACAAACTATTGTCGGAAATGATGCGGCAAGTATCTATTATACTATTATTGAAAAAGAATTTATATCAAAACCCGACCATTGCGCCTATCTCGGAAAGGAATTAACCAAAGCCGAATACTTTAT
>BTTE01000053.1:0-18801 GCA_036244975.1 bacterium
TACCTTCTTACAATTTCCGGAGTGCTGTCCACATTGCTTTTATGCAAAGCTCTGTCGTAAATAAAAAAGGTAAAACGAATAGTATCAAATTTTGAAAAGGGATCGTAAATAAACAGGGTATCCTGAATAGTTCCCGAAATATTTTTGTTTCTCAGCTTTGGCGTCAGCCACGGAATGCGGGCATTAAATGTTATGGTGTCGTAACGAGAGGAATCGGGATTCCATGATAGCAGTGGAACCTCCACAAACTTGCCATACTGTTTTTCGTAGTAATTGATAATCAGGTTGTAATAATACTTGCTTCCGGGGTTAAACGGGGGATAGATGTCCGTTGACCGCAGCCCAATGTCGCCATCTCCATCTTTAAAAGTAAACTCCAGTACCCCGCGTTTGGTCACATGCCTGGTGGTGTCCATTTCCAACAAAAAACGACTGAACTGTATGGAAGGAACAACAGGATACTGAACCGTCTTCCGGCAGGAAACCAGTCCCGGTGCTGCCAGAAAAACAAGAATAAAGCCTATTTTTGTTGCTGTTTTCATTGTGGGGATAAAAGTACATATTTTCAAATAATCAACAAACCGGTATGCGGGAAACAGATACTATAGAGAAACAGATTTTCAGCATAAAATCCGAAGAAGATTTTAACGCCCGGGTGCTGGAAACATTCTATTATCAATATACTCAAAATTCTGTCTATCATCAATTTGTAGATGAACTGGGGATGACCGCTGCTGCTGTAAAAAATTACCGGGAGATTCCCTTTTTGCCCATCGAATTTTTCAAAACACACAAGGTTGTTTGTGGAGATTTTGAGCCGGAAACGATTTTTCAGAGCAGCGGAACCACGGGAATTACTACCAGTCATCATTTTGTGAAGAGCATCCGTCTTTACGAACAAAGTCTGCTGCGGGGTTTTGAATTGTTTTTCGGGAGGCCGGGAGAATACGTTTTCCTGGCGCTTCTTCCCTCGTACCTGGAGCGTACCGGCTCATCGCTGGTACAGATGGCCGACTTGCTAATCCGTTTGAGCAACGATGAAAACAGCGGCTTTTACCTGAACGATTACGACAACCTGGCAACAATACTTACCCGGCTGAAGAGACAAAAGAAAAAAGTTATCCTGTTGGGGGTTACCTATGCTTTGTTGGACCTGGCAGAGCAGTTCCCCATGAATTTCCCCGGATTAATCCTGATGGAAACCGGTGGAATGAAAGGCAAACGCCGTGAGATGATCAGGGAAGAGCTACATGCCTCACTACAATCTGCCTTTGGCGTAGAGCATATCTTTTCGGAATACGGTATGACCGAATTGCTGTCGCAGGCTTACTCAAAAGGCCGGGGTATTTTTTCCACGCCACCCTGGATGAAAGTGCTTATCCGCGACATAAACGACCCGCTGAGCCTGATGCCGGAAAGTAATAGCGGTGGTATCAACGTCATCGATCTGGCTAATATCCACAGCTGCTCTTTCATTGCCACACAGGATCTGGGCAAACTGTACGCATCTTCGGATTTTGAAGTGCTTGGCCGTTTTGACAACAGCGATGTGCGGGGATGTAATCTGCTGGTGAGGTAGGGCACCGGAGGCGACAATTTTTTTGTTGTCAAAGGCAAATCATCCCTGAAAATTTGTTTATTACCCGCCATAATTTTTTCACCGAAAGTTTGTAATTCAGGTTTTTTTGTAAATTAGAGCCACCAAAACGAAGACGATGATTAGCAAGGAGGAATTACTGGAGGCCATTGAAATGGTCATGGACGACAATCTGGAGGACGCACATCGTATTGTACAGCATTACGAATGTCCTGAGGCGTGCTGGTTTCACGCGTTTTTGCATCGTAAAGAAGGGGATAGCTGGAATGCAAATTATTGGTACGAAAAGGCGGGCAGAACCATGCCGACAAAAAATCTGGATGCCGAGCTGGAAGAGATTCGTACCTGGGTGGAACACATGTAACCGGACTGAAAATATCGCCACCGGATTTTTTCGAAAGAAAAAAACTGGAAGCTTCTACGATAATTTAACGTTGAATTTTTGTCAGATTATGATTTTTTGTGAAATAGCTGTCCGGCAAGGGGGTCGCTATTTTTTTTCATAGGTAACCACGAGTTTCCCAAGTGGCATTTTGCTATCTGTTACAATCTCGTTGCCATTCCATTTGCCAAGCTTGTTCACGATACGCGGTTGCGTGGTAAAATAGTAGCTGATATTGTGTTGTTTATCCATTTTCCATTTGGCTTCGTGGGTATTGTTGTCCAGCATCAGTACCATTACCGAATCGTTTATGATGCGAAAACTGATTTTCTTCTGTTCTGCCACAATGTGCGCTTCCAGTGCGGGAGGAAGCTGTGTTTTACCAAAATTAGTTTTTACATCGGTAACTTTCCAGGTACCAATCAATTTACTTTCCGGCCTTCTACATGAGCCCAGAAAAACAATGGCCAGGACCGCCATCAACAAAAGTTTCTTCATCTGTTCATTATTTGCCCGACAAAAATACATCCATATTTTGATTTGCAAAATGCACCACCGTATGACTCCGTCCGTCGTCCTGAAAACTTTCGGAATAGCGAAGACAGGACAACCGTATGACAACTGTTTGACTACTAAATGACAATTGCCTGACCACGAAGCAAATGACCATTGTCTGACATGACACCACAGCAACCGGCCACCGGAAGAATTTATTTTAACAAAGAGTTAAAAAACCCCGGATATATACTTTTCAAAATTATTATCTTTGAAAAATGTTATCGGTAAATAATTTGTGCATCGAAGTCAGAGGTTCCCGGGTAGTAAACCGGGTAAGCTTTCATCTGAAAAAGGGAAGCTGCATGGGGCTGGTGGGCGAATCCGGATCAGGCAAATCGCTTACCGCACTGAGTATTATGGGGCTGCTACCCAAACAGATTAACATTACCGGTGGTGAGATTCTCTTTAAGGATAACAACCTGCTTTTGCTTCCCGAAAGAGCCCTGCGAAAAATCAGAGGTCGAAAAATATCCATGATTTTTCAGGAGCCCATGACTGCGCTGAATCCGGTGATGCAATGTGGAAAACAGGTGATCGAGGCTATCCGGCAACATCAAAGAATATCAAAAAAGGAAGCACGCAAACAGGTGCTCCTGCTTTTAGAAAAAGTACAACTCTCCAAGCCGGAGAAGATTTTTTCTTCCTATCCGCATCAAATTTCGGGAGGACAAAAACAGCGGGTTATGATTGCCATGGCGCTGGCCAACAATCCGGATATTCTGATTGCCGATGAACCGTCCACAGCCCTCGACGTAACCGTTCAAAAAGAAATTCTCATCCTGCTTAAAAAGCTACAGCAGGAAACCGGCATGAGCCTGTTGTTTATATCCCACGACCTGAACGTGGTTTCCGGTATTGCCGATGAGGTAATGGTCATGTATAAAGGCGAAATTGTTGAACGCGGCGACAGCCGCAAAATTTTTGGCCATCCGGAACATCCTTATACAAAGGCATTACTTGCCTGCCACCCCCCCCTCGACAAAAGACTGAAAAAGCTGGCCACGCTCGATGACTTTTTAAATACCGGCAAAGAAATCTCTTTTCAGCCGGAAGAAGTAACAACCGAAAATCGCAAAAACAGATTGGAAGCATTATACCGGCAGCTGCCCTTACTCGAAGCCGAAGAACTCATAAAATCATATCCGTTGCAGAAATCGTGGCAAGGAAAAATCCTGCGCGAATTAAAGGCGGTAAACCAGGTAAGTTTCAAGGTGTTTCCGGGTGAGACACTGGGGCTGGTGGGCGAATCGGGATGCGGGAAAACCACCCTCGGCAGAAGTCTGCTGCGACTGATTGAACCCGACAGCGGCAGGATTTACTTTGAAGAAAACGAACTGCTCTCACTTTCGCGAAAAGCGCTTCGGCCTTTTCGTAAAAAGATGGGGATTGTCTTTCAGGATCCGTACTCTTCCCTCAATCCGCGAATCAGCATCGGCAAAGCCATCATGGAGCCTATGCAGGTGCACCGGATCTATAAAAATAATACGAAACGAAAACAAAAAACCCTTGAGCTCATGGAAAAAACCGGGCTGAAAGCAGAACATTTTCACCGTTATCCCCATGAATTTTCCGGCGGTCAGCGGCAGCGTATTGTCATTGCCCGCGCGCTGGCACTTCAACCCCGGTTTATTATTTGTGATGAGGCCGTCTCCTCCCTCGACATCTCGGTGCAGGCTACCGTCCTGAACCTGCTGAACCTGCTTAAAGCCGAATTCGGCTTTACCTACATCTTTATCTCACACGATTTGTCGGTCGTACGGTTTATGTCTGACCGCATCATGGTGATGAAAGAAGGTGAAATTATTGAAGCAGGAGATGCTGACGAAATTTATTTTCATCCGCAACAACCTTATACACAACAACTTATTGCAGCTATTCCGAAACTGCAAAATCAAATTTAACTTTAAAACAATTATGGCAAAAAAAAGAAAATATCCCAAAAGTCAGCTTCATGGTATCATTATCAGCATTTTTGCCGGTGACCCGTTTAAAGCCTACAACAACAAACAAATTGCCAGCAAGCTCGGCATCAAAGACAAAGCCGGTAAAAATCTTATTTATACCATCTTAAACGAGCTTACTACGCAGGGAGTCCTGCGGGAAGTGAAAAGAGGAAAATTTATTTTGCATGCAGACAAACTGGAAACACTGGCCAACAAAAGGAAATACATCACCGGAATCGTTGAGTTGAAAAAGACGGGAAAAGCTTATATCCTTTCCGATGAAGGGGGTGAAGATATTTTCGTTGCCTCCAACAACGTGCATCATGCACTGAACAGCGATCATGTGAAAGTACTTCTCTTCCCAAAACGAAAAGAACACAAACCCGAAGGACAAGTTGTGGAAATTCTGGAGCGAAAAAAAACAAATTATGTCGGTATTCTTGAATTGAGCAAGAATTTCGGTTTTGTGGTGGCCGACAGCCAGACTATGCCCTACGATATTTTTATCCCGAAAAGTCAGATAAAAAAAGCCAGACACGGCGAAAAAGTATTGGTGAAAATTACCGACTGGCCCGAGCACTCCAACAACCCGTTTGGCGAAATAACAGAAGTGCTGGGGAAACCAGGCGACAACGATGTGGAAATGAAATCTATTCTTGCCGATTTCGATTTTCCGCTTTCCTTCCCTAAAAATGTGGAACAGGAAGCTGAAAAAATTAGTATGGAGATTCCAAAAGAGGAGATTACCCGCCGAAAAGACTACCGGAAAGTATGGACTATTACTATCGATCCGGCAGACGCCAAAGATTTTGATGATGCTATTTCTCTCCAAAGTCTCGGCGATGGCCTTTGGGAAGTGGGTGTGCACATTGCCGATGTATCATATTACGTGAAACCCGACACGATACTGGATACCGAAGCTTACAAAAGGGCAACCTCTATCTATCTTGTGGATCGTGTGATTCCCATGCTGCCCGAAAAACTCTCCAACGGCGTTTGCTCCCTGCGCCAGGACGAAGATAAACTGACTTTCTCAGCCGTTTTTAAAATGAACGACAAAGCAGAAGTGCTGAGTCAATGGTTCGGAAAGACAATCATTCGCTCCAACCGCCGGTTTGCTTACGAGGAAGTACAAAAAATTATTGAAACAGAAGAGGGTGAGTCTGTGAAGAATATCCTGAAACTGAATGACCTCGCTGTCATCATGCGGGATGTCCGCTTTAAAAACGGAGCCATCAACTTCAATACCCCGGAAATACGTTTTAAACTGGATGAAAAAGGAAAACCTATCGAAACGTATGTGAAAGAGTCGAAAGAAGCCAACCATCTCGTGGAGGAATTTATGCTGCTGGCCAACAAATCGGTGGCTGCTTTTATCGGGAAACCGCAAAACAACAAAAAACCCAAGACTTTTGTTTATCGTGTACACGACGAACCCAACCCCGAAAAGCTGAGTACTTTTACCCAGTTTCTGAATCGGCTGGGCTACTCGCTGGAGGTTCAGTCGCACGAAAGTCTGGCCAAATCTTTTAACCGGCTTTTTAACGATATCAAAGGCAAAGGCGAAGAAAACATGATTGAATCCATTGCCATCCGTACTATGTCAAAAGCCTATTATTCAACGGATAATATAGGACATTACGGCCTTTCGTTTCCTTTTTACACCCATTTCACTTCACCCATCCGGCGTTATCCTGATACCATGGTTCACCGGTTGCTGGAGCATTATCTCGAAGGCAAACGGTCGGTAAACAAAGAGACTTACGAAGAGAAATGCGAACACACTTCGGATATGGAAAAACGCGCTGCCGAGGCCGAAAGAGCTTCCATCAAATACAAACAGGTGGAGTTTCTGTTGGATAAAGTGGGGAAAATTTTTGACGGACTGATTTCGGGCGTAAGCAAATGGGGCATTTTTGTGGAGCTAATGGAGAGCAAAAGCGAAGGCCTTATCCGTTTCAACGACATGAAAGACGACTATTACTACTTAGACGAAGACAATTACCAGATTATCGGAAAGCGTTACGGTCAAAAACTCCGCCTGGGCGATCCGGTAAAAGTATTGGTGAAAAACGTGGATTTGGAACATCGCCAGCTCGACTTCGAACTGGTGGAAGATTGAGATATCGTCTCTCTGTTATCGTTTATTTCCGAGCCACATTGGGAAGGTTTGTGCGCAGGAATGTGGTGTGGGAATCCCAAACAAATTGCAAACATACGTCCGCTTGTGCCTGTGCCTTTAACTTACTTTCCGGCTTTCCCGTCGTAGGCCCATTTCAGGTAAATGGCGCCCCAGGTAAAGCCGCCGCCGAAAGCAGCCAGCACAATGTTATCACCTTTTTTCAGCTGATCTTCCCACTCGAAAAGGCACATGGGAATGGTTCCGTTGGTGGTATTACCGTAACGCTGGATGTTAATCATGACCTTTTCTTTGTCCAGTTTCATTCGGCGTGCTGTGGCTTCGATAATCCGCAGGTTTGCCTGATGTGGTACCAGCCAGGAAATATCATCCGACGTCAGGTTATTGCGTTCCATGATTTCTACGGCTACATCGGCCATATTGGTAACAGCAAATTTAAAAACCGGCTGTCCTTCCTGATAAATATAATGTTCGCGGGCATCTACCGTAGCGTGTGAAGCAGGTCTGACAGAGCCCCCGGCCTTTTGGTGCAGGTGAACACGTCCCGATCCGTCCGTATAAAAACGGTGATCCATAATGCCCAGTTCTTCGGTAACAGGTTCCAGCAATACCGCTCCGGCAGCATCACCGAAAATGATGCAGGTAGTGCGGTCGGTATAATCGGTGATTGACGACATTTTATCGCAACCCACCACGATGACTTTCTTGTATTCGCCAGATTCAACATATTTTGAAGCTGTTTCCAAAGCAAAGATAAAAGTAGAGCAGGCTGCATTCATATCAAAACTGAAAGCGTTTTTAATCCCCGCCTTGTCACTAATGATATTGGCGGTGGCAGGAAACTGCATGTCGGGCGTAACGGTGGCACAAATCAGCAAATCAATTTCTTCGGGTTTTGTTCCGGTCTTTTCCAACAATCCCTTTACAGCCTCCGCTCCCATATCGGAAGTCCCCAGACCTTCTCCTTTTAATATATGCCTCTCTCTGATGCCGGTACGCGTGATAATCCAGTCATCTGTTGTATCCACTATTTTCTCAAGGTCTTTGTTGGTCAATACATCTTTGGGTGCCCAGGCATGAATACCTTTTATGGCAGCTCTTAATTTTGCCATGATAAAATCTTAAAATTTACAGGCAGCAAAAGTACTATTTTCATTAATCAATCGGGAAAACAAACAAAACTAATCTCTGCCCTGTAAGGAAGAGAATCGGTAGCTGGTTTCGCATTTGCAAAAAAAAGCCCTTGTCCGTTTTCCGGACAAGGGCTTTAGGTTTTTCCGGCCGTTCTCACAGAGAAAACCCGGTAGAGAAACATGTTTATTAAGCTTCTGCGCCCTGAACTACAAGCTTTCCTTTATAGTAAAGGTCGCCATCAACATAGTAAGCACGATGATAAACATGTACGGTACCGGTAGTAGGACAGGTAGCCAAAACAGGAGCGTGTGCTTTTATATGCGTTCTTCTTTTATCTCTCCTTGTTTTTGAAATTTTTCTTTTTGGATGTGCCATTTTAATTATTTTTTATCGGTTATTTCTTTATTTTTAATCCTTTTAATGTATCCCAGCGGGGGTCCTCTGCGGGTTCTTCAAAAGTTTCCAACTTTTTCAACATTTCAATATTACAGGTTGCATTTCCGTCTTTATCATCCGGGTGAACTCTTTTCATAGGAACCATCAGTTGAATAAACTCATAAACATACAGCCCTATATCAAGATGACTCTCTTCAAAAGGAATCGTTATTAGTTCTTCCGAAACCTCTTCCTCTTTCTCGCCAAATTTTACAATCAGGCGAAAATCATCCTGCAAAGACTGTGGATATTCTTCAAGACAACGGTCACAAGTGAGTTGTAAACTACCGTGGAAATGAAACAGAAGCACCATTAATCCCGACTCCTTTTCAATATCTAACAACAAATTCAGCTCGCCGTGATGAATATCCTGAAAAGCAAACTGCTCAAAGAACGCATCCTTCACAACAAAGCCATAATAATGCTCCCCAGGACTTAACCCTTTTATGGGAATAATAAACTCCTTGTTGCTCTCCTCCACTCCTCAAAAATTGGGCGGCAAAATTAGAGATAAAAATTTATTTAACCAAATTTTTCAAGGAGTTATCTTTTAAGGAGATACCACCGTAGATAAAATGGATACCGAACAGCTGTCGGAGGAGAACAGTTTTTTAAAACTATTTGATAATAATTCTCAAGATATTGTAAATTAATCATATACATCTTGTTTTTAACTGTTATAAATTGCACAGCAACACTCTTGTAAAGCAAAAATTAAATTTAATTTTGCTATCGCAAAAAATATGAAAAAAATACAACTATGATGTGGTTTAATAAAATGATTGCCTCCATCCTGCCCCATATGCCAAAAAATCTCGTCTGGATATTTTCCAAACGATATATTGCCGGACGTACCGTTGAGGATGCCGTTCGTGTTTCCAAACAACTAAATGCTGATGGATACGTGGTAACCATTGATTTACTCGGTGAATTTATTACCGAATTGAAAGAAGCCGAAAAAAATCGCGACCAGTATCTCAATATTATCGAAACCATTCAGAAAAATGGAATTGACGGGAATTATTCTCTGAAACCCAGTATGTTTGGTCTGTTGCTAAATGAGGAAGCCTGCTACCGGAACATTCGTCAGATTGTTCAAAAGGCAGTGGATTATGGCAACTTTGTTCGTATTGACATGGAAGACTCACAATGTGTGGATATGGAAATCAAGCTTTTCAGAAGGCTGAAAAAAGAATTTTCAAAGAATGTGGGGCTGGTTTTTCAGGCTTATATGCGGCGAACACTGGACGACATTAAAAATCTTTCAACCCTGCACAGCGAAGAAGACCCGCTGAATTTCAGGCTTTGCAAAGGTATTTATGTGGAACCCGAAGCAATTGCCTACAAGAAGTACGAAGAGGTCAACATCCATTATCTCGAAGATCTGGAATATATTCTTAAAAATGGTATCTATCCGGGCATTGCCACACACGATACCCCGCTGATTGAAGGAGCTTACAAGCTCCTGGAAAAATACAATGTTCCCAAAGACAAGTATGAGTTTCAAATGCTTTACGGCGTAACACCGGGTTTGCGTAAAAGTATCCTCAACAAAGGGCATCGGCTGCGTATTTATGTTCCTTTTGGCGAAAACTGGTTTCCCTATTCCACCCGGCGGCTAAAGGAAAATCCGATGGTGGCATCCGACATCATAAAAGCCATGTTTGTCAGGGGATAAAGTTTGAGGTTAAGAGGGAATGTATCGGCTAAGAACAGTTAACAAATAACGGATAAGCTAAACAGATAACAGACGATAGCTCGAAATGAGAGGCCCGTTTTATCACCAATGTTAACTACGGAACTTTAATATTCCTGTCGGCTTCTTTTCCGTTGTAACCAATTTTTCACTACCTTTGCCCCCTAAAATCTCTAAAAAACAAAACGATGAGTAAAAAAAGAATACTTTGTGTGTTACAAGAGATTATGCCCTATTTACCCGAATCACACATGAGTAAAATAGGACGTTTCCTTCCACAAAAGATTCAGGAATCAGGGAAAGAAATTCGGGTTTTTATGCCCCGCTTTGGTCTTGTTAACGAAAGACGTAACCAATTGCACGAGGTAATCCGCCTTTCCGGGATGAACCTGATTATTGAAGATATCGACCATCCCCTCATTATTAAAGTTGCCTCCATTCAGCAAGCCCGAATGCAGGTCTATTTTATCGAAAACGAGGATTTCTTTCATCGAAAATTTATTTTTAGAGATGCAAAGGGAAAATTCTTTGAAGACAATGACGAAAGAACCATTTTCTTTTCTAAAGGGGTTCTCGACACCGTGAAAAAGCTGGGATGGGCTCCTGACATTATTCATATTCACGGTTGGTTCTCCGCGTTGTTGCCGATGTACGTAAGAACAGCCTACAAGAATAATCCCCTGTTTAGTGATACTAAAATTGTTCTGTCGCTTTACGATGATGACTTTGAAGAAACTTTTGCCGACAGTTTTATTCAAAAAATAAAAATGAACGGTATTCCGGATGAGGCATTGAAATACTACGATAAAGCAAATTACGTTTCTGTTATGAAGGGAGCTGTTGATTATGCCGATGCATTTATTATTAGCGAAGATAAAGTAAACACCGAATTACTTGAATATATTCAGGTTAGCGGCAAACCAATCCTTGAATATCAGGGAGATGAAAATTATTTTGATGCGTATAACCAGTTTTATGACCAGATTATTGAAGAGAATTAATTTCCCGGTTCGGAAGAAACCCTCTCTGTTTTTTGTCAACGTTCTCCTGCTTCTCGCAGCTTTAAGTTTCTTTAACTTATCCTGCTCAAAGTATCCTTCAAAAGTGGGCGCCGATTTATTGCCGAACAATTCCCTCTCGATGCACTATAAGAAGGGAACGTTTACCGCTTATTCCCGGACCATCGACACTACCCGTTCCAATAATATGTCGGTGAGCATTTTGGGAAGCATAAAAGATCCTGTATTCGGGTTAACCGACGCAGGTTTTTATTCCAAAGTGCTGCCGATAAGCGAAGGGCAACGGTTCGGAACAAATCCTGTAACCGACTCACTCGTGCTTCAGCTCTATTATGCAAATGTATATGGAGATACCAACGCCGTCTTACACCTGCACGTGTATGAAATGAAAGATGATATTTCTATTGATAGTATCTATTATTCAAATAGAAGTGTTGCGGTCTATCCTACCGATTATGCTGATATGACATTTCGTCCCGATAAAAATAAAATTTATATCCTTAACAAGTTAGACACATTGAAAAATGTGTTACGCATCAATCTTAGCCATCTCTCCAATGCTTTGGGTAATAAACTGCTAAATGCCGACACCACGATTCTTGACAGTAACCTTTTGTTTATGGACTACTTCAGGGGACTTTACCTAAAAACAGATCCGGTAAGCAGTGGAGGAGCGCTTGCCTCGTTTCTCACCGGCACACGCAAAACAATCCTGATGCTGTATTACCATAATGACACGGCAGACTCACTAACATATGCTTATGTGTTAAGCGCATCCACGGCCAAGATAAATCATTACCGGCATGACTTTAATGTTGCCGATCAGGCTTTTAAAAATCAGGTAATCAATGGAGACACTACGCTGGGGCAGAAGCTGTTTTATATTCAGGGACTTGCAGGTGTAAAATCGGTTATTAAGTTCCCACACATCAGAGATTTGAATAAACTGGGGAAAGTGGGTATCAACGAAGCCAAACTCATCCTGCCCGGTGCTGAAACGCCTCCTTTTCTTGGCGCTCCGGCTGAATTGTCTCTCATCAGGATAAAGAATGATTCTACTTACGCTATTTTACCTGATGAGAGTGAAGGAGCCAATTATTTTGGCGGGAAATATAACGCTGCAGATAATTCCTATTCATTCCGGATTACCCACTACATCGAATCATTGATAAAAGATTCCACTAAAGTTGATAACGGCTTGGTACTCTTTATAAAAAGCGGGGTTCTTTATCCGGAACGTTTTATTTTTAACGGCCCGCAATTTGCAGGAGATTCGACAAGACGTGCCAGGTTGGATATTTTTTATACCATCGTAAAATAATATTCTTTACTTTTGTTTTTGGTTAAAAAACCAAATACTAAATTTCAAACACTAAAATCCTGTCATCATGTGTGGAATTGTTGCTTATCTCGGACCTAAAGATGCCTATCCCATTTTGATAAAAGGCCTTCACCGACTTGAATATCGCGGATACGACAGTGCAGGAGTTGCCCTGCTCAACGAAAAACTCTCTGTTTATAAAACCAAAGGAAAAGTTAAAGAGCTGGAAAAATTTGTATCCGGAAACGTTTTACACGGACATGTAGGAATTGCCCATACCCGATGGGCTACACACGGCGAACCTAACAGCGCTAATGCCCACCCCCACTTATCGCAAAATAATAAACTGGCTGTTATTCACAATGGAATTATTGAGAATTATGCTGTTCTGAAGGGAGCCCTCATAGGACGAGGCTATCATTTTAAGTCAGAAACAGATACCGAGGTTCTTATCAATCTGATAGAAGATATCAAGCTGAATGAAAAGGTAGGGCTGGAAGAGGCAGTTCGCATTGCCCTGAACCAGGTTACCGGAGCCTATGCCATTGTTATCCTTTCGGAAGATGATCCCGACACCCTGATTGTAGCCCGCAAAGGCAGCCCTATGGTGATTGGCGTAGGTGAAGATGAGTTTTTTGTTGCCTCCGATGCCACGCCTATTGTGGAGTACACCAGGAAGGTGATTTACATGGAAGAAGAGAATGTAGCGGTACTGCGCAGAGGAAACAAGGTCGATTTAAAAACCATCAAAAACCAAAAGAAAACACCCTACATTGAAGCTCTTGAAATGGATTTGAATGAGCTGGAAAAAGGTGGTTACGACCATTTTATGCTGAAAGAGATTTACGAACAGCCCCGCTCCATAAAAGACAGTATGCGGGGACGATTACATGCTGACAAAGGCATTATTTCTCTCGGCGGAATAAAAGATTATGAGCAAAAGCTGGTCAATGCCCGGCGCATCATTATCATTGCCTGTGGTACTTCCTGGCATGCCGGACTGGTAGGAGAATACCTGTTAGAAGATCTGGCACGTATTCCCGTTGAAGTGGAATATGCTTCCGAATTCCGTTACCGCAATCCTATTATCGATGAAAAAGATGTGGTGATAGCCATTTCACAATCGGGAGAAACCGCTGACACGCTGGCAGCCATACATCTCGCCAAAGAAAAAGGAGCCACTATTCTCGGTATCTGTAACGTAGTGGGTTCTTCCATAGCACGCGAAACCGATGCCGGTTCTTATACCCATGCCGGACCGGAGATTGGTGTGGCTTCCACCAAAGCCTTTACAGCTCAGGTAACTGTGCTTACCCTGCTCGCTTTGCGGTTGGCACAGATCAAAGGTACGATCACCACTTCCCGGTGGATGCAACTGGCCCACGAGCTTGAAAGCATCCCCGGCAAGGTGGAAAAAGCTTTGAACAACCAGGGGCTTATCAAGCTCATCTCACAGGAATATAAAGAGGTTTCTAACTTTCTCTATCTCGGTCGCGGCTATAATTTCCCCGTAGCCCTCGAAGGAGCCCTGAAACTAAAAGAAATTTCCTATATCCATGCCGAAGGCTATCCGGCTGCCGAAATGAAACACGGCCCGATAGCTTTGATAGATAAAAATATGCCCGTGATTTTTATTGCTCCGGCCAATGGCATTTACGACAAGATCGTCAGTAATATTCAGGAAGTAAAGGCAAGAAAAGGGCATGTTATTGCTGTTGTAACCGAAGGAGATGAAACCATTAAAAATCTGGTGGACTATGTGATTGAAATTCCTGCAACCGAAGAAATTTTCTCTCCTCTGCTGGCTATCATTCCCTTACAAAAACTGGCTTATCATATTGCTATCCTGAGAGGTTGCAATGTGGATCAGCCCCGAAATCTCGCTAAATCGGTAACGGTAGAGTAAGGATGTAGGATGTTGGATGTGAGATGTTTGGATGTGGGATGTTTGGATGTGAGATGTTTCTTACCAGCTCTAGGCACTTTAGGCATTTTAGGCACTTCACACTTATAACTTCGTCGCTAACACGGCTGTCTTTTTGAATTGCTGCACCCGGCCGCTTTGATCAAATATTTTGATGTAAAGAACATAAATACCGACCAGCGCTTTCGTGCCATCGTCTTTCAATCCATCCCATGAAACAACCCCTTCGGTGCCAACATATTCATTGTTAATCAGCTTACGTACCAACTGCCCTGAAGCATTGAAAATATTAATGGTCATGGTATTGCCCGCCGTTTCAAATTTGTATTTGATATGCAAAACATCCTGATAACCATCGTTGTCGGGAGAAAAAATTTCCGGGTTAATTTCAATTTGTCCGTTGACGGAATCAGGATATACAGCTTGTGAATTTCGATAACCCGGTGTGCCAAAGCCAACACTTTCTGCTGCCGAGTGCCAGTTGTTCGGGTCATTGGTTTTGCCATCTGCACTTACCCGCTCCAATGCTACGCCCTGTGTGTAGTTGAGTAAAGGATATTGCATTTTCTCCGAATAATCAAAAGCATCTATTTTCTGCAATTGCCGGAAAAGCAAAACGCTTCCCTCGTCTTTGTTAAAAGCCGGAAACGGCACCACCCGCAGAAAAGCATGTGGGTTTTTGGTCATATACTGTGCTTTCACTTTTTCGGGCGAGGAAGTCAGTACCAAATAATCTCCCGGCAAAAACAGTGTCTCGTCAAAAGTGAGGGTATAAAAAAGCGAATCCGGCGGATTAGGCGGCGACTTTCTTACCGTTCCGAGAAGCAGTGAAGACAAATCAATGGTTTTGTGCGAACGGTTATACAACTCCACATAATCCACACCGCCCGCTAACGGATGGAACAGCACCTCATTAATAACCACATCCCTGTTTGTTACAGGTTGCGGAAGGCCAAACCGCACGGAAGTATCGCCGGCCATAGTGTTTCCTGTACAATTTTGCAAATTTCCGGAAACCGTCAGCGTGTAAATGGTTGCCGTGTCAAAAGGCGCTCCAAACACCAACCTGATGCCGGTATGGTTTTTCGGACTCTCCGTGTTTTCTATCTGAGGAGCGTCCGGGGACACAGAATAAAAATCAGAATTTGTCAGCATGGTACTGTCCATTTTTTGGGTAAACATCAGTTGCAATGTACGGCTATCCGGAAGTTGCAGCGTGCTGACTTCAGGCAGGATAACCTGCGTATCATAAACAGAATTCCGTGTTCCGGGTGTGCCCCCCACACTGTTGTCGGCGGCTTTCCAGTTACCTTTTCCCGAACAAATATTTCCCGGATTAATCTGCTCCAGCGACCACCCGCCTTCGGCCCTGGCATTATCGCTATACCAGCTTTTGTCGTATTGCACGGATGAAATCAGTTGCCCGTTACGGTCAAAAAGCTTCAGGCTCTCGCCGCCGTTGGTCAGGCTAAAACTACTGAAGCTATAAGTCTTCCCGTAAGAGGAAAAAGCTTCCTGCGCCTCTTTTTTACTGAGAATCAAATAGCCCCCGGCAGCAACAACGACTTTCCCAAAGGTCTTTACCGATTTCCCGAGCATCAGCTGCCAGCCATTCAGGTTGATGTCCGTGGAAGTGCGGTTAAACAGTTCCAGGTATTCATGTGCAGGCAGGCCCACAGGAGGAGTCGGGTCGGCCATAATTTCATTGAAAACCACATCGTTAGCTTGCGGTTTTATGTAAATAAAAGAAAAGGTCTTGTCGGTTATCCGGTTGCCTGCCCGGTCTTCTATCCCGGAAACGGTAATTTCATACATCTGGTTTCTTTTGAATCGGCCGGAAAAAGTCAGCATAACAGATTTTTTATCAGCAGAAAGCGTTATCCCCGAAAGGTTACCTGTAGCAGGTGTAAGCTGATAATTCTCCGGTTGCACTGCCGAAAGGCTGTCCAAACTTTCATTAAAAAAAAGCCCAAGCGTACTGTCGGAAGCCACAAAAACACTGTCGAGCATCGGCGGCAACGTGTCCGTCAACGGAGTACCCGCATAAATGTCATCAAAGAAAATTTTTTTCGCATTGCTTTTGGTGTATTTGCCGTAAAGCCCGAAGTAAGCAGAAGTGCGGTAACGGTCATCTTTCCCTTCCGCTTCTTTCCGGAAGTTATCTCCGCCCGCCGGGTCAGCATAGAGTTGCCAGTTTCCCTGTGTATCGCGTAACACTTTTATCCGGATAGCAAAAGCTTTGGCTAACAACTTTGCCGTTCCCCGGAAAACAGAAACCAGCGTATCATCCGTTTTTCGGAACAACTCGATGGCATCATCGGCGCCCGCCTCTCCAAGTTGCAGAAAATAGCCTTTTGAAACCCGTGTTAAATCCGGATTGTCAGCCGAAAGAAAAATACGGATAAAATTTTTGGAAGAGGGACTAAAGGCCGCTTTCACCCATATCTGCCATTCGGTATTGGGCAACATTTGAAAAGCGGTAGAAAGCCAGGCGACGCCCGACACACTGTCATTCAGTTGCAGTTGAAAAGAAGAGTTCACAACAAACTTATTCTGCGTGCCGGTCCATACCGGATTTTGCGTAAAATTCCCATCATCGAAATGCTCGGAAAGCTGGGAAAAAGCGATGAGGGGAAACAGGACAACAAGAAGTAAAAAAGGTTTCATTATTTTGGTAATTTTGCAGCGTTTTCAATAGAGTGAATAAAAGTACGAAAAAAAAATGAAAGTTGCAGTAGTCGGAGCTACCGGACTGGTAGGGAGAAAAATGATTCAGATTTTGGAAGAACGAAATTTTCCGTTAACACGCATTTTTGCCGTGGCTTCCGAAAAATCGGCAGGGAAAAAAATTCCGTTCAAGCAATCGGAAATTGAGGTGATTACACTCGAAAAAGCACTTCAGTCGAAACCGGATGTTGCCTTGTTTTCGGCTGGTGCAACAGTATCCGAAATCTGGGCGCCAAAATTTGCTGCCGCCGGCACAACGGTTATTGACAACTCCGCGGCCTGGCGAATGGAACCCGGCATTCCGCTGATTATCCCCGAGATTAACGGGCATATCCTGAAAAATTCTCATAAAATTATTGCCAACCCCAACTGTTCAACTATTCAAATGCTTATGGCCATTGCTCCATTGCACAGCAAATTCGGTATTAAGCGCATTGTTGTTTCCACTTACCAGTCGGTAAGTGGCAGTGGAAAAAAGGGTATTGAACAACTTATGAGCGAGCGAAATCACAAAAGAGGTCCCAAAGTTTATCCGCATGTCATCGACATGAATACCCTGCCCCATGCCGGCGACTTTACGGAAAGCGGATACACCACTGAAGAGGAAAAGCTGGTGAATGAAACACATAAGATACTGAATGACAACACCATTGCCGTCTCGGCAACAGCAGCCCGCGTGCCGGTAACAGGCGGTCATTCCGAATCGGTAAATCTGGAACTGAAAAAGACCTACACCATGGATGAAGTTTTGTTTTTGCTGAACGAAATGCCCGGGCTAATAGTGCAGGACAATCCCGAAAACAATCTTTATCCCATGCCTGTTTTTGCTCAGGAAAAAGATGAGGTATTTGTGGGGCGTATCCGGCGCGACACTTCGGTGAAAAACGGACTCAACCTTTGGGTTGTGGCCGACAACCTGCGAAAAGGTGCTGCCACCAACGCCGTGCAAATTGCAGAATACCTGCTGAAACAAAACTTCCTGGGATAAAAAGAAACAAAATTGAAAATATATCAGCGCATACAGGATTTTGAGGCGGTTGTCCATTCCATTGTTACCATCGGCACTTTTGATGGCGTTCATTTGGGGCACCAGGCTATTTTCTCAAAAATGAAAGAAGAAGCAAAAAAAACAGATGGCGAGACAGTTGTGATTACGTTTTTTCCACATCCGCGCCTGGTGCTATATCAGGACAGTGCCAACCTGAAATTCATCAATACCCGTGAGAAAAAAATCGAACGGCTGGGGAAAATTGATATTGACCATCTTATCATTATACCTTTTACCAAAGAATTTGCCCAAAACTCTTCGGAGCAGTTTGTAACCGATTATGTGGTAAAATATGTCCATCCCGATAAATTCATCATCGGCTATGACCATCATTTCGGAAAAAACAGGGAAGGTAATTTTCATCTGCTGGAAAGCCTGAAAGATAAATTCGGTTATGAAGTAAAAGAAGTTCCGCCTTTTTACGTGGACGGTTTACCGGTCAGCTCAACACGCATCCGTAATTTGCTGCATACAGGTAACGTAAAAGAGGCCAACCGCATGTTGGGATACGAATATGCTATTACCGGTAAGGTAGTGCGAGGCAACGCCATTGGACATAAAATAGGTTTCCCCACTGCCAACCTGGAAATTCCTAACGAGTATAAACTAATAGCTGCCAATGGTGTGTATGCCTGCCGCGTGTTGGTTGGAGACCGGCTCTTTAAAGGAATGAGTAATATAGGTGTGCGTCCCACCATCGACCACGGGGAGCTGACAATTGAAGTAAATATTTTTAACTTTGACGAAGATCTTTATGGCAGGAAAATCACCATTCAGTTTGTGGACAGACTTCGTGATGAAAAAAAGTTTGAAAACCTCGAAGCGCTGAAGGCACAGCTTGCCAAAGACAAAAAACATTCAAATACTATTTTGAAAA
>BTTE01000054.1:0-18693 GCA_036244975.1 bacterium
GCCAGTTTGTCCATTTACATTTGGCTTTATATAGTTTGCAAAAATAAGCGGTTCTGTTGAAACTGATGGGTTTTATTTTTGTCGGTATTTTTCTTGATAAAATTGGATGCCTGTAATATTTTTAAGCCCCGAACCCATCGGAATTCGAGCTGCCGTAAGGTATGCATAAACAGGGACAGAGGGGAGAAAAAACACTTATTCTTCTGATAATAAGTATCTTTTGTTTCCTGTTCTTATTTCCGTATCTTTGTGGAGATACATGCAGAAATTTTACATGGGAAAACTGTCAAAACAAGAACAAGAACACTCCCTCAGGGGGCTATTTTAATTCACTTCATCATGAATAGTTACGCGGAAACTACCGGAAAAATTGGCAAAAAAGGAGAAGAGTTACTGCGTGCTATAGAAAAAGGAAACATTATTCCCGTAGAGTATCTTACCCGGCATCTAAAGGAAATTGTTGATTTGGCAAAAAGGCAAAATCCCCTGTTGGAGAATATTTTCAAAACCACCCTTTACAGCATTGGCGATGCCGTTGTTGCTACCGACAGAGAAGGAAGAATTACACTTTTGAACCCTGTGGCGGAGCAACTGACAGGATGGAGTGAGAAAGATGCTGAAGGTAAGCCACTCGGAGAAGTTTTTCACATCATCAGCGAAGTGAACCGCGAAGCAGCAGTATCACCTGTTGAAAAGGTTTTACGCGAAGGCGTCGTTGTGGGGCTGGCCAACCACACCCTGCTCATTTCTAAACAGGGAAAGGAAATCCCCATTGCCGATAGCGGCGCACCTGTACTCGGCGAAAAGGGGCAAATGCCCGGCGTGGTACTGGTATTTCGCGATCGAACCAAAGAACGCGAAAAGAACCGGAAGATACTTGAAAGTGAAAAAAAATACAAAGCTTTGTTTAACAACCGGTCGGTTATTATGTTGCTTATTGATCCGGAAAATGGAAACATTATAGACGCCAATCCTGCTGCTGAACAATTTTACGGGTGGCCGGTTAAACAACTTAAAGGGAAAAATATTACTGAAATAAATCTGCTTTCAAAGGAAGAAGTACATAAAGAAATAGAATTGGCCAAAGCTGAAGAACGCAATCTTTTTAAGTTTCGGCACCAACTGGCCAACGGTGAGATAAGAGATGTAGAAGTGTATAGCAATCCCATCGAAATTGGTGGCGTTTCTTTACTCTATTCCATTATCCATGATGTTACCCATCGCAACGAAATGGAAGCCAAATACAAAGATACCCAGGCCCGCCTTTTGGCGACATTAGAAAATATGACCGATGGATTTATTTCTTTGGATACAAATTGGTTTTGTACTTACATCAACAAACGCGGAGCAGCCCTGTTTGGACTCGAACCCGAAGACCTCATTGGCAAACATGTTTGGACTGAATTTCCCAAAAGTGTGGGACATCCTTTTTATGAAAATTATTACAAAGCCATGGAAACCCGGCAGGAAATTACCATGGAAGACTATTATGAACCCCTGGGTCTCTGGTTTGAAAACCGGATTATTCCTTCCGGAAAGGGGCTCTCCATATTTTATCAGGACATCACCGAAAGGAAAAAAGCCGAGGAGCAACTACGCAAACTCAACCGCACCTATGCTTTGCTAAGTGACGTCAACCAAACCATCATGCATGTACATGAGCCAATGGCTTTATTTGAGGCTGCCTGCCACATAGCTGTGAAGAAGGCCGGATTCCGTATGGCGTGGATTGGTTTGCTCGACCCACAAACTAAACAGGTTAAGCCCGTAGCTCACGTAGGCAAAACCAATGGCTATCTTGATAAACTGAACATCGTGTTGGACAACAGCAAACGCAAACACGGTCTCACAGTCAGTGCCCTGCGCGACGGAAAACATGTTGTCGTGAATGACATCGAACACGACCCGCGCATGGGCCCATGGCGTGAAGACGCCCTGCAACTGGGCTACCGTGCCTCAGCCGCTTTTCCTCTGATTGTTGCCGGCAAAGTGAGCGGCACGCTAAACCTGTATGCCGGTGAACCCGGCTTCTTTGACGACGAGGAACTCAAATTGCTGGACGAGATGGCAGCGGATATCGCCTTCTCGCTGGAATTCAACGAGCAGGAAGAACAGCGCAAACAGGCGGAAAGAAAATTGACAGAAAGCGAAAAACATTTCCGGCTCTTTTACGAAAATGCACCGATTCTTTACCAGTCACTGGATATCGAAGGAAACATTCTTGAGGTAAACAATATGTGGCTCAAAACATTGGGGTATAAGCGTGGAGAAGTAGTCGGTCATTCAATAGAGGAATTCCTTACCGAAGAAAGTATCGGGATATTGCAAAAAGTTTTTCCAAAGTTTCTCTCAACGGGGCGTGCTCATAATGTAGAATATGAACTTGTTTCCAAAAAGAAAGAAAAGGTTGTTGTCGTTGTTGAAGGGCTGATAGCAACGGATAAATCGGGAAAATTTCAACGAACACATTGTGTATTGCATAATGTTACCGAGCAACGGCGCACGGAACAACAAATCAGGTTGCTCAGCCGGTCGGTTGAGCAAAGTCCTGTCTCGGTAATTATTACCGATCCGGATGGCAGGATTATGTATGTAAATCCAAAGTTTACCGAAGTAACCGGTTATTCCGGAGAGGAGGCTATCGGAGAAACCCCGGGCCTCCTAAAATCGGGCGAACATCCTCCTACATTTTATAAAGAACTATGGGATGCGATTCTCTCCGGTAATGAGTGGAGAGGAGAATTTAGAAACAAAAAAAAGAACGGAGAACTCTACTGGGACAACTCCACTATTTCTCCTATTTTGAACGAGAAAGGAGACATAGCCTATTTCGTGGGTGTACAGGAAGATGTTACCGAAAAGAAAAGGTTACACGACGAGCTGGTGAAAGCCAAAGAAAAAGCCGAAGAAAGCGACCGGCTGAAATCGGCATTTCTCGCTAACATTAGTCATGAAATCCGAACCCCTATGAATGGCATTCTCGGTTTCATGGATCTGCTCAGTGAACCTGAACTGGAAGAGGGTACAAAAAATCGCTATATTGACATCATAAATAAAAGTGGTGAACGGCTAATGACCACCATAAACGACATTATTGAGATCTCAAAACTTGAAGCCAGCCAGCTTCAGGTTCAAATATCCGATGTCGATATAACTACCGTGATGGACTACCTCTTTGGGTTTTTTAAACAGCAAGTCGATGAAAAAGGGATACAACTGAAGGTTAATAACCGGCTTTTAGGTACGGATGCTTTAATAAAAACCGACCGGCAAAAACTGGAGGGTGTTCTCGTAAATCTCATCCGTAATGCCATTAAATTCACCCGGGAAGGATTTGTTGAATTTGGCAACCGCCTTGAGGCCGGGCAGCTTCTGTTTTATGTACAGGATACGGGCATGGGTATTCCCACCGACAGGCTGGAGGCTATTTTTGACCGTTTTGTGCAGGCCGATCTCAAACTCACCCGGCCTTACGAAGGATCCGGGCTGGGGCTGTCCATTGCCAAAGGCTATACCGAATTGCTCGGTGGTAAAATAGAAGTTGAATCAGAAGAAGGAAAAGGAAGTACCTTTTATTTTTCTATTCCCTTTCAGCCGGTTAAAAGTCGTGTCCGAAAAACTGTTGCCACTTCCCTTTCTAAAGGAAAACCCGGAGGGCAAAAACTTATTCTCATTGCTGAGGATGATAAAATAAGTAATATTTTACTGAAAGAAATTTTTGCAAAAGAAGATTTTAAACTTCTGCATACCGACAATGGTGAAGATACGGTGAAAGTCTGTAAAGAACATTCCGATATTGACCTTATCCTAATGGACTTACGTATGCCCGGCATGAATGGTATTGAAGCGACACGACAAATACGGAAATTCAACAAAAAGGTTCCTATTCTTGCCCAAACAGCCTATGCCATGCCTGGCGATAAAGAAAATGTGCTAAAGGCCGGATGCAACGATTACATCTCCAAACCAATTGATAAGCAGTTGTTTCTGGCGAAAATAAACAGGCTTTTGAGGAAGTAAAAGAGACTTATTCAGCTCAGACGGGATAAGCTTTGAAAGTCTCTACGCATAGGAAATCTTTGCATTACGGATGCCTCCGGCAGAATACCGTCTTCTGAATATTAATCTCCTCCTTTAATCCTTTTCTCAATGCTTGTAGTGGAATAGCCCGGAAGAAAGTCGATGGTCATCACCTCCCCTCCTTTTTCTTTGACAATATCATATCCCACAATATCTTCCGGCCGGTAGTCGCTGCCTTTGACCAGCACATCAGGCTGTACCGTTTTTATCAGGTCGTAAGGCGTTTCTTCATCAAACAACACCACCGCATCCACAAAATGAAGAGCGGCAACAATAGTAGCGCGGGCATTCTCATCCGTTATAGGCCGACTCTTTCCTTTGCCTAATATTTTCATCGAGCGGTCGGTATTTATGCCAACAATTAAAATATCACCCTGGTCTTTGGCTTTACTCAGATAATCAATATGACCCAAATGCAGCAAATCGAAACAACCGTTGGTAAAAACAATTTTCTTTTGTTGAAAACGCCACAAATAAAGCGGAGCAGACAACGTCTTCCGGCTAAAAATTTTCTTTTTGATAATGTCAATATTTTTCATTGCGTGGTTTTTGAGATTTTGTCAGAAAAATAATTAAATACCCTAGTCCGCCGACAACCACATTTAGCAATGTTTGTCCGGCATGCGTTATGGTGGCGAAAGAAATGGCCACATCGGCATTGATGTGATAAAGTTCTACAAGAATGGTTTTAACAATAAAATGATAGGCGCCAATACCTCCCGGAACCGGCGCTACGATGCCGAGACTCCCAATGGCAAGCAGGGTAAGGCCATCCACAAAACTCAGGGAAGATGTTTCGGGAAACATCATTACGGGAACATAGACCATCAGCGCATAAAACAACCAGATAAGAAAGGTATAAACAAGAAACAGCCATTTATCTTTCATGGTTTTTACCGTCTTAATACCTTCCAGTACACCTTTGAAGAAAACCTTCATCTTCAGGTAGGAGGGATGGTTGTTAAACCAATGTTTGTTTCGTTTAAGCAAAATAAAAGCTCCTGTCAAAACAAATAATAGCAACACGGTAAAAAGGCTGATGTTCCAGAGGTTGATAAAAACGGTTTTGAAAAAAGGCCTGAGAAATTCATGCAAAAAATCATTTAACAGCCTGATTTGAAAAACAATCACGGAGAAAATCAGTAAGACCAATACGATAAGGTCAAAGATGCGCTCAACGATAACCGTCCCGAACAAGGCGTTAAAAGGAATATTTTCTTTTTTCGACAAGACGCCGCACCGGACAAACTCACCCATACGCGGCACGGCAGTATTAGCAAGATAACCAATCATAACGGAATAGAAAGTTGTGGTGAGCCGTGTTTTGTAATTCAGCCCGCCGATGAGTAAATTCCAGCGGGCAGCCCGCAAAACATGCGAAATCAATACAAGAAAAAGCGAAAAAAACAACCAGGAATAATGAGCCTCACGGATATCAGCCCAGACCTCATTCATATCCAGTTTCCGGAAACTCAACCACAAAAGGGCTAGTCCGAAGACCAGAAAAAGAAGATACTTCAAAACAGAAAATACCTGTTTGCGCTGCACTTTTTACCGGTTTATTTTAAAAAATTGTTCTTATCGGGGAAAATGATACGCGGCTTAAAATTTTTTGCTTCTTCAAAATCCAAAGCAGCATAGGAAACAATGATAATCAGATCGTTCACTGCTACTTTTCGCGCTGCAGCGCCATTCAGACAGATTACTCCCGACTGACGCTCACCCTTAATAACATAAGTGTCAAACCGGTTGCCATTGGTAATATCGTAAATGCTGACCTTTTCGTTTTCAATCAGGTTGGCTGCATCCATCAAACCTTCGTCAATGGTGATGCTGCCGATGTAATTCAGGTTTGCCTCAGTTACGGTAGCACGATGAATCTTCGATTTCAGGACTTCAATTGTCATTTTAAAACATGGTTAAGCCACAAATTTTTTGCAAAAGTATTAAATAATCCGAATGTTATCGATGAGTCGTACGCTTCCAAGCCAAACCGCCACACAGGCGATAGTACCGACTTTGTCATTCCATGCATCGACAGGACGGAGGGTTTTATCATCCACAATATCAAAATATTCCAGTTTGAAATGCTCGTTACCTTTAAAAATATTGATAATCATTTGCCGCAAAGGATTGACACAGATGTGATCATGCCGGCGTTTGGCTTCCAGCAACGTTTGGTAAATAAAAGGCGCAATTTTCCGCTCTTCGGAGCTGAGCAGACGGTTGCGCGAACTCATAGCCAGGCCATCAGGCTCGCGAACAATGGGACAGGAGACAATCTCCACCGGAATTTTTTCCATCTCCACCAGCTTTTTAATAAGTATTAGCTGCTGAAAATCTTTTTCACCAAAGTAAGCACGATGCGGTCTGATAATGTCCAACAGTTTCTTTACCACAACTGCCACCCCATTGAAATGACCGGGACGGAGAGCGCCTTCCATCACCTTATCCAAACTGCCAAAATCATATTGCACGGTTACATCCTCAGGGTATATCTCTTTGACATCCGGAGCAAAAAGCACATCGCAATGTACGTTTTCCAGCTTTTTGGTATCTTCTTCCGGTGTACGTGGATATTTTTTTAAATCATCGGCATTGTTAAACTGAACAGGATTCACAAAAATACTCACCGCCAGCAGGTCATTTTCTTTTTTTGCCCGGTGCATAAGCGCCAAATGGCCTTCGTGCAGCGCCCCCATGGTGGGAACAAAACCGATACTCTTTTTTGCAATTCTTTGTTGTTCAAGATAAGAAATCGTCTCTTTTATTGACGAAAAAGTCTTCATCACTTTATCTTGTTAAGGATAGTTGCCAGGTCTGCTTCGAGACTCACTTTGGGAGATTCCACAATGCGTCCGATTTCTTTACCCTGATAAGAAATAATAAAGGTCGGAACCCGTCGGATATGTAATCCGGAAATGTCTGTGTCGCCGGCTTTTAGAGAGCGTAAAACAGCAATATTTTTCACATGACCGGTGTCAAAACCGGCATCATCCAGCACCTTGTAAAACCGGCCAACCTGCATTCTGCTATCGCCACACCAGCTTCCGAAAACTATGGTGATGGTGGTTTTGTTTATCTTTTTGGCAATCTCTTTGACAGCCGTTGCATCGGGATGATAATCTTTATACTCCTTGTTGAACCACCGGCTGAAAATACCATGTTCCAGTTCGTTACGAGTGTAAAGGCCCACCAGCACATCGCTTTGCAGTGTAGGATCTATTACTACCTTATTTGTCTTTTGAGCAAAGGCTCCCGGAAGGATAAAAACCAGTAACAATCCGGCGATAAGTATCTTTTTCATAAGATTCTGTGTTTTGATTATAATGCAAAGTTAGGACAAAAGCTAAAAGCAAGTCAATAAAAAGTCTTGGAATTTTTTTATAACGGAGTTAAGATTCTTCGCCACTGATTTTAATCCTTCTTGTTTGATTCAGAAAAAAAAGGCTGTCCGCCAAAGCGGACAGCCTTTTTTACCGTTTTTGATATTTATTACTTATCATCAACTTCTTCAAAATCCACATCGGTAACTTCATCGTCGCCACCGTCGCCACCGTTGCCACCGTTGCCACCATCTCCGGGAGCCGCCCCGGCATCACCACCGGCATTGGGTGGAGTCTGGCCATCGGGGGCAGCATCCTGAGCCTTTTTATACATCTCCTCGCTGGCTTTCTGCCAGGTAGCATTCAGTTTTTCCATGGCGGCATTGATAGTCGTAATGTCCTGCGATTTATGGGCATTGCGCAAAGCTTCGAGACCACTCTCAATTTCTGATTTTTTATCAGCCGGCAGCTTGTCACCATATTCTTTCAACTGTTTTTCCGTCTGGAAAATTAGTGCGTCGGCAGCATTCAGCTTGTCAATTCGTTCCTTGGCTTTTTTGTCCTCTTCGGCATTAGCTTCTGCTTCTGCTTTCATCTTTTTAATTTCTTCATCCGACAATCCCGAAGAAGCTTCAATACGGATATTTTGTGATTTGCCGGTAGCCTTGTCTTTTGCCGACACATTCAGGATACCGTTACTGTCAATATCAAAAACAACTTCGATTTGTGGTACGCCACGCGGGGCCGGTGGAATTCCGTCAAGATGGAATCTGCCGATACTCTTGTTCTGGTTGGCCATGGGACGTTCGCCCTGCAACACATGAATCTCCACCGAAGGCTGGTTGTCAGCAGCCGTGGAAAAAGTCTCCGATTTCTTGGTAGGAATCGTCGTATTAGCTTCAATCAATTTGGTCATCACGCCACCGAGGGTTTCAATACCGAGCGAAAGCGGTGTTACATCGAGCAGCAGCACATCTTTTACCTCTCCTGTGAGCACGCCGCCCTGAATAGCAGCACCAACAGCCACCACTTCATCGGGATTCACTCCTTTGGAAGGTTCTTTTCCGAAGAAATCTTTCACAATTTTCTGAATGGCCGGAATACGGGTCGAACCACCCACCAGAATAACTTCATTTATATCGGAAGTGTTCAGGCCGGCATCTTTCAGTGCCAATTTACAAGGCTCAACAGTAGCTTTGATTAGACTGTCCGTGAGTTGCTCAAATTTGGCACGGGTCAGTTTGCGCACCAAATGTTTCGGAACACCATCCACAGGCATAATGTAAGGCAGATTAATTTCCGTTTCCGTAGAGCTGGAAAGTTCAATTTTTGCCTTTTCGGCAGCCTCTTTCAGACGCTGCAAAGCCATCGGATCTTTACGCAAATCAATGCCTTCATCGTTCTTGAACTCCTCGGCCAGCCAGTTGATAATCATACCGTCAAAGTCATCGCCCCCGAGGTGCGTATTTCCGTTGGTGGATTTCACCTCAAAAACGCCATCACCGAGTTCCAGAATCGAAATGTCAAAAGTACCGCCACCAAGGTCAAACACAGCAATGGTTTCGTCCTGCTTTTTCTTGTCGAGACCATAAGCCAGCGAAGCAGCCGTAGGCTCGTTTATGATACGCCGTACTTTTAAACCGGCAATCTCTCCGGCCTCTTTCGTGGCCTGACGTTGCGAATCGTTAAAATAAGCAGGCACGGTAATTACCGCATCCGTAACCGTTTGTCCAAGATAATCTTCAGCCGTTTTCTTCATTTTCTGAAGCACCATAGCTGAAATTTCCTGCGGAGTGTACATGCGGTTATCAATCTTAACCCTTGGCGTATTGTTGTCGCCTTTTATCACATCATAAGCCATCCGTTTAATTTCGGTACCAACATCGCTGTAGGAATTTCCCATGAAACGTTTGATGGACGCAACAGTCTTTTTAGGATTTGTAATGGCCTGACGTTTAGCAGGATCTCCTATTTTACGTTCGCCATTATCCGTAAACGCCACAATTGAGGGAGTGGTACGATGTCCTTCGCTGTTAGGGATAACCACCGGTTCATTCCCCTCCATTACGGCAACGCATGAGTTTGTAGTTCCCAGGTCTATTCCAATTATTTTTCCCATTTATTTTTCCTCCTTATGATTAATATTTTTTTAATTTCTTTTGTACAATATTTTCGTTGGCCTATTGAAGTCAATGATTATGCCAAAATCCGGGAGAGGCAATGACAAAAGCTTTCCGAATGATTCTGCAGCGCGATTCCGATAATAAAAACCAAATATCAAAGTTTGTACATGTTTTGTTATCAGCATCTTACAAAGTAATTTGAAAGTTTTTAAGTAAAGAAGCTGTCCCAATGCAATTTATGACAAAACGACAGGGAAAACAAAGACAAAAGGAATTTATATTGGCAGTAATAATATTATTCATAGTGAGGTTTAATACCCCGACCCTCCGGGTCGGAAACAATAATGTTTGCAAAGCAAACTCCTTTTAATACCTCGATGGCTCTGCCCCGGAGTAGTTTATTTCTTAGCTTTGTCCATCTGAAAATTACAAAAAATGATCTGGATTTTCATCCTGTTGGGGATTCTTTTCGTGGCGGTTGTCGTCCTTTTTTATTTCATGGTCAGAGGGTTTATCAATCCTGTGGAAAGGTATGAAGTTCCCGAAAACTTACCTTTTAAGGTTGAAGAGGTACAAATTCCTCTTCCGGATGGCCGGCACCTGTATGGCTGGTGGATTCGGACGGATAAGAATGTCCCCACCATTATTTTTACCCATGGCTGGGGACGTAATGTGCGACGCATGTTACCCTATTTGAAACGATTTTGTTGTAAAGGATTTAATATGCTGGCTTTTGATGCACGAGGTCATGGCAACAGCGATCCGGACAAATATTCTAATCTGGTAAAATTTGCCGGGGACATTATTGCTTCCATCAATTTCGTAGAAGATAACAGAAAAACGGAAAATCCGGCATATTACCTTGTCGGACTGTCCATTGGCGGGGCCGGTTCCATCTATGCTGCCGGTAACGACAAAAGAATAAAAAAGGTAGTTACCGTTGGAGCCTTTGCCCATCCTGCCTCGGTGATGAAAAAGCAATTTAATGACCATCATATTCCTTATTACCCCATGATTTGGCTGATGTTCAAATATTTAAGACTCTTTCAACACCTTGATTTAGATAAGATTGCTCCTGAAAAGCACATTGCCAACGCTGGGGCTTCCTTTTTGCTGATTCACGGAGAGGAAGACAAGACGGTACCGGTGGAGGAAGGAAAACGGTTGGCAAAAGCAGCCGGAAATCGTGCCGAACTGTGGATAGTTCCCGGTCGTGGCCACTCCGATTGCCATCTTGAACCGGGATTTTGGGAAAAAGTTATTGGTTTTATGAAAGGTTAAACTATCAAGATGTTTTGCAAATTCCTGCCGGGATAATACGCAAAAGCCTTAATTTAGCCCCAAATTTTTTTTCATGAAACGGATTCATTTGCTACTGCTTTCTCTGACTTCGGGTTTACTGCTGGCGGCGGCATGGCCGGAACATGGATTTACTCCCCTGATCTTCGTTGCTTTGGTACCGTTGTTTTTTGTGCAGCAACATCTCGGTGATACCGGCCGGAAAGGTATGTTTTGGTTGGCATGGCTTACCTTCTTCATCTGGAATGCTCTGACTACCTGGTGGATATGGAACTCAACAGCGGGTGGAGCGGTAATAGCCATTCTGCTGAATTCGCTTTTTATGGCAACGGTTTTCCAGGCCTTTCACATCTCAAAAAAATGGTTGTTCAACAACCGGCGTGGTTTTGGTATTTTGATCTTTTACTGGATAAGCTGGGAATATTTTAACATGAACTGGGATCTTACCTGGCCATGGCTCTCGCTTGGAAATGTCTTTGCCAGCAAACATACATGGATTCAGTGGTATGAGTTTACCGGTGTTTTGGGTGGAAGTTTTTGGGTGATACTAATAAACATTTTGGTATTTAACGTGTTGCAGTATTATCGTTCAAAAGAAAAAACCCGGATGGTTGGAAATCTTACCCTGCTTTTTCTTCTGCTCTTTGTACCGCTCACCATCTCTTTGTACCGCTATTCTCATTATGAGGAAACCCGGCAACCGGTAAATGTAGTGGTGGTTCAGCCCAACATTGACCCTTACACCGAAGAGTATGGCTTGCCGCCTGCCGAAATTCTCCAAAAAAACCTTAAACTTGCCGCAGAAAAAATAAACGACAGCACCAACTACGTGATATTTCCCGAATCGACTATCCAGGAAGATATATGGGAAGACAATCTGCGCCGTTCGCAAAGTATCCGGACGTTGCAAAATTTTATCCGTCCGTATCCAAAACTGTCCGTAGTGATTGGCGCTGCCACTTTCCGCTGGCTCCACCGTGACGAAAAGCGAACACCTGCAGCACGATTTTACAGAAAAGGTTTGTACTATTACGCTTATAACACCGCTTTTTATCTTGATAATTCGCCTTATGTTCAGGTTCATCACAAATCAAAACTCGTTCCGGGTGTCGAAAAAATGCCCTCCTGGTTTTTCCTGAAACCGCTTGAAAAATATGCTATTAACTTAGGCGGAATTGTGGGAACCCTGAAAGAGGATAACCATACCACCGTTTTTACCAATGAACAAACAGGTGTAAAAATAGCACCATTGATTTGTTATGAATCGGTTTACGGAGATTTTGTGAACAAAACCGTCCGGGCGGGAGCCGGGCTTATTGTTGTCATCACCAACGATGGATGGTGGGGCCCTACACCCGGTTACCGACAGCATTTTCTTTTTTCGGTACTTCGTGCTATCGAAACCCGCCGCGATGTGGCACAGTCAGCCACTACCGGTATTTCCGGCTTTATCAACCAAAGAGGAGATGTCTTGCAAAAAACAGCCTATTGGAAGCCGGCTGTCATTGCCCGGCAACTTAACCTCAATAGCCACCTGACTTATTACGTAAAACACGGCGATATGATTGCTCGTATTTCAGCTTATATCAGCGTGTTGATACTGCTGGCATCCGTAGTACAGGGCATATTGAAAAAACGAAAAAGCCTTTTTTAACCGGTAAAAACCATTAGCCTATGAAGAATTTCCTCGAACTAATACAAAAACGGCAAAGCGACCGGAAATACACGGATAAACTCATCGAAACGGAAAAACTGGAACGCTGTCTCGAAGCAGCCCGTCTGGCACCTTCGGCAAGTAACTCACAACCCTGGACTTTTGTGGTTATCAATAAGCCTGAGCTGGTGGAAAAAGTGGGCAAAGCGGCGAGGGGACCATTATCTTCTTTCAATATGTTTGCTTCTCAGGCTCCGGTTATTATTGTCATCGTCATGGAAAAGCCTAAAATAATTACCGAAGTGGGTGGCCGGATTAAGAAAAAAGAGTATCCCCTGATAGATGTTGGTATTACTGCCGGGCACTTTTGCCTCCAGGCAACGGAGGAAGGGCTGGGAACCTGTATGCTGGGATGGTTCGACGAGAGGAAAGTAAAAGAACTGCTGCATGTCCCCGAAGAGAAAAATATTCCGCTGTTGATTACGGTCGGATATACCCCTGAAAACTACAGACATCGCAAAAAAATCCGAAAAGAATTCGGAACTGTGGTAAAATACAACACTTATGGATAAAAAGAAAGAAGCGGAAAAAGTCTGGTATGCCTTGTATGTCAAATCGCGTACGGAGAAAAAAGTAGCTGTTGAACTCGAAGGCACCGGCATCGACTTTTACCTGCCACTGGAAAAAAGGTTGAGGCAGTGGAGCGACCGGAAAAAATGGGTGGAAGAACCGCTGTTTCGTTCTTACATTTTCGTGTATATCACACAAAAAGAGTACTACAAAGTATTGCAAACACGCGGTGTGGTAAAATACATCAGTTTTGAGGGGAAAGCAGTGCCTGTACCCCAACAGCAAATCGATGCCGTTAAAATTTATCTTTCCGAAATAGACCCGGTACTGAATGAAGATCAGGAATGGGAAGAGGGAAGTGAGGTGGAGGTCATGGTCGGCAAACTAACCGGACTGAAAGGTATTTTGATACAAGCCAAAGGGAAAAACCGGGTGAGAGTAGAAATAGATGTGGTGGGCAGTGCCATTATTCTCAACATCCCGAGAAAACAACTGCGTATTATCGGATAAACCGGTTGTTTCTTTTTTTGTACTTTTGAAATGAATTAACGCGTCGGGACATGAGCATTAATCTTCTGGACATTATTTTACTGATTCCGCTTTTATGGTTTGGCTATAACGGTTACAAGAAAGGGCTGATTATCGAAATTGCTTCGCTGGCAGCTTTTATTCTGGGACTCTATTTTGCATTCTATTTTTCCGATTTCACAGCCGAATATCTCAAACAATTTTTTAATATCGACCCGAAATATATGGCTGCCATATCTTTCATTGTTACTTTTATCGGCGTGGTTATCATTGTTTTAACGCTGGCAAAACTGTTAGAGAAATTTATCAATATCCTGATGCTCGGATTTTTAAATAAGCTGGGAGGTGCTGTATTTGGCGTGTTGAAAGGGGCTCTTTTCCTGAGTATTATTATTTTTATTATCAATTATTTCGATACAGGAAGAACGGTTATTAAACCACAGGCGGTTAAAAAATCCATTTTTTATGAGCCGGTTCAATCGCTGGCGCCTTTGTTATATTCTAAACTGCATCTTGACAATTTCAAAGATCAGATTCCGGATAAAGACACATTGTTGAAAAAGGTGCTTTAACCCACGGGTTTATTTCTCCAGTACCACAAAAGCAATTGCCATTTCCTTTACATGCGAAAGGCTGAGATGTATCCGCGTGATTTTGTGCTCCTGCACGAAAACTTTTACTTTTCCATGGACCAACACCTCCGGCTTTCCGAGCGTATCATTTCTCACCTCAATTTCTTTAAAGGCCAAACCGTAACGATAGCCTGTCCCCAACGCTTTAAAAAAAGCCTCTTTGGCGGCATAACGCGCTGCATAGCTCTGAAATATTCCCGCTTTTTGCGCTTTGCAATAGGCCTGTTCCGCTTCGGTGAAAATTTTGTTTACAAAAGCTTCGGTTCGCGCAATAGAGTTTTCAATACGCTTTATCTCAATAATATCCGTTCCTGTTCCGAAAATCATATCTTATTTTTGTAAAACTTTGTTTCTCTTCTTCTCTGCTCGTTTAGGTTGCAAATCCGAATGTCCCGGGCAAAAGGATTTAAAATCCTCAAAAACATGTCCGGTTTCTATTATTTTGTGCCCCGAAGAAAACTCACGGGATTTTACCGTGGGACTTATAAGGCTTCAACAAGTTCGACCCGATAGCTACCTGGTTTCGAAGTGTCTGTCCATAAAGCTAGGTGTTTAGTTCAGAATGTTCGAGTTCAAGGCTTGCGAAGTATTTAAAATCAGGAGTTTACTTTTGTAAATGACTGGTTTTAAATACAAGCGTAACAGCTTGCCCCGCTTAAAGCGGGGAAGAAATCGGACATTATGGACAAACACTATTTAATAACGCCAAGCTCTTTCCCTACTTTGGTAAAGGCGGCAATGGCTTTATCCAAATGATGCTGTTCGTGGGCCGCAGAAAGCTGCACGCGAATACGTGCTTCTCCTTTGGGAACCACCGGGAAATAGAAGCCAATGACATAAATCCCTTCATCCAATAATTTTGTCGCCATATCCTGCGACAATTTGGCATCGTAAAGCATGACAGCACAAATGGCTGACCGGGTCGGTTTAATGTCAAAACCCGCAGCCGTCATATTTTCCATAAAATAGTCAGTATTTTTGTGCAGTTTATCCTGCAGCTCATTGGTTTCCGACATCATGTCGAACATGCGAATACCCGCATTGACCACCATGGGTGGCAGTGAGTTGGAAAATAAATAAGGACGTGAGCGCTGGCGCAGCATTTCGATAATTTCTTTCCGTCCGGTTGTAAAACCGCCAATGGCGCCTCCGAACGACTTGCCAAGTGTTCCGGTAATCAAATCAATATGCCCGGTAATATTGAAGTACTCGCTGACGCCTCTTCCGGTATTACCGACAACGCCTGCTGAATGGCTTTCATCCACCATCACCAGGGCATCATATTTTTCGGCCAGTTCCACTATTTTATCCACAGGCGCTACATTGCCGTCCATGCTGAAAACTCCGTCGGTAACGATAACCCGGAACCTGTTTTTCTGTGCTTTCTTCAGTTCTTCTTCGAGACCGGCCATATCGGCATTGGGATAACGATAACGCTGTGCTTTACAAAGCCTTACACCATCGATAATGGAAGCATGGTTCAGGCTGTCAGAGATGATAGCATCCTCGGCGGTGAGCAACGGTTCGAAAACACCGCCGTTGGCATCGAAAGCAGCGGCATACAAAATAGTATCTTCGGTACCGAAGAATTCGGCAATTTTCCGTTCCAGCGTTTTGTGCAAGTCGGTGGTTCCGCAAATAAACCGCACCGACGACATGCCATAGCCGTGCGTATCAAGGCCATCTTTGGCGGCCTTCATCAGTTCGGGATGGTTGGAAAGTCCAAGGTAGTTGTTGGCGCAGAAATTCAGCACTTTTTCTCCTGATTCCAGTTCTATTTCAGCGCCTTGCGGGCTGACGATAATACGTTCATTTTTATACAACCCTTCGTTGCGAATGTTAGCCAGTTCGCGGGTTAAGTGTTCTTTAAATTTTCCGTACATAATCTAAGTTTTAAGCTGTTAATGTTTCTACAAAATTACGGAAAAATTTAACCGTTTTTCAGAAACCGGAAGAGGACTAAATAATATTTTATGGTGTGGAGAATATGATGAGGTCAAAAGAATGGCAATCTGCAAAGCGGATTCTCAGATTAGAAAAATTGGGCAACACTTCAAAATATTATTTTAGCCCTTGACTTTGACATTAGTTTTGCTATTTTTGTTTAAAATTCGTATTGACCTGGTTCTCTATTTCTTAAAACCTAAAGCTATGAGAAAATTTGTTTCTACCCTGTTTCTTGTTCTGATTTTTTCCGGTGTTCAATTAGAAGCACAGAATTTTGTAACTTTAAAAGCCGGGAAAACCACGCAAATCAACAATATTGCCGTGAGCTATATCGCTGCTATAAAGAAAACCAAAAAAGGAGAAGACCTGTACAGGGTAACCATTTCCATTACCAACCGGGGTGGTGTTTTTCAACGGATTTTTTCCAGAGCAGTCAAAACTTTTAGAAAAACAGACAATAATGCATTGGCTTATTTTCAGTTTGTCAATGCCACCGGAAGAGCGTTTTCGGCTATTTCCGGTAAACTTTATGCGCAACCGCTGACTATTGAAATGCCTTACAAATGCAGGAAATGTCCGCCACCTGCGGACAAAAAAAAAGACCTCTACAATCATTATGTCAAATCATACATCATTGGTACACAATTTCAGAGCGGAACTACGTTAACAGGTACTTATAATATCAGAGTGTCCCGTGGAGTTACTCCTGTTGTGCGGGTGATGATACGATAAGCGTTGCGTAAAATATTGTCCGGTTACTTGCCTGTGTTATCGTGGCAACGTGGTCAATGGCGGTTCAGGCTTTAATCTGGCTTTGATAGCCGGCCGCTGTCCTTTTACCGGAATGTTGTAATGCAGTGGCGAGTGCAGCGGCGGAAAAGTTCCTTTCAGCACATTATTGGGTCGGCTACCTTCAAATCCCAGCCACGAATATTTTCCGTAATGCGGCAACAGACGGGCCAGCCCGGGAATAGATTCCTTTATGTTAGCGCCCACAAAACCAATTGTTTGTCCATTATTGTCCGGATTGGGAATGGCATACACGAGCGCTCCTGTTTTGTGCAGGTTGTTTATGGTTTTCAGCTGCTGCTTATTGAAATACCGGGCATAATCTCTCTGTACTTCAAACCGGTTGGCAAATGTATTCTCAAACCCGATAACCCACACGGGGCCTTTGGCGGGAAGTGTTTTTAAATCCGTATCAAGAACTATGGAAAGGCTTTTGCCTTGAATCTCCTGCGTTTTTTTCCAGGTGTCGGCGAGTTGTTCGTAAGCATCCAAATAAGAACTTTTTGCAGGCAGTATCAGCGTCCCCTCAGCCGTCATCAGCTCCTTCCCGCAGCGGATTTTGTGAAATTACTTTTTCAGGGCTTGCATCCTCTCCGGTTTCGGAATGAATAGTGAAAAGAGAAGGGTGGAGACGAATGTCTGAAATGAGAGATCGTACCCCGGCAAAACCTGTAATCAGGTTCTATTTTCTCCCATAATCTGCCGGAATCTCTCCCCAGATACGTGTTTCCCATTTCAGGATAGGAATATTACCATAGTCGTTTTCTTTGAGCCACTGCTGAGCACTGTTAACGGCACGGAGTAGTTCCCGGTTTTTCTCACTCCATTTCAGCTTGGTGTTTACCTGTTTTTTCCTGATCCAGGCGATGGCCGTGCGAGAGTCGGAATAGATGGGCATTTGCAGTTTGTTTTTCTTCAGCCAGGCCAGTCCCAGCACGATGGCGAGAAACTCCCCGATGTTCACCGTTCCCCCGGCATACGGTCCGCGACGGAACACTTCCGTTTGCGTGTCGGTATAGACACCCCGGTACTCGAGAATCCCCGGATTTCCTTTGCAGGCAGCATCTACCGAAAGACTGTTTAGTATGGGTTTGCGCCCGGTGGTAAGCGCGTGCAAATCTTTCTTTCCTTTCAACTCCATAATCTCTACGTAGGATTTCTCAAAAGCCAGTCTCGCTTCTTCTAACGAAGTAAACGACTTATACTGAGCGTTCTCATAGCCTGTAACCTGCTTTCTACACATCTCCCAACTGCTATAGATTCCGGGTTTAAACCCCCGCCATACCACATAATATTTCTGCTTTGCACTTTTGCTCACAGGGCAAAAGTACGAGGTTTTTTGGCACGAAGTGGGAGGGTGAAAGGACGGAAGGACGAAAAGGTGAGAGAGGATATCAAAAACATCCCAAATTTGTTGGTATAGTCTTAATTCCCGTTTTAGGAAGCTGTCCCATTTCGGTACGCACTTCCCATTTTGACACAACAACCTGAGTTTTAATATTTTATAATCAAAAAGATTTGTTTTTAAAAAAATATTTTTATAAGTTTGTCGATTCATAACAACAATAAACACGAAAAACCCATCATCTTCCATGCTTTTAAAGGCTGAAAACTTGAAAAAGAAGTATTTTCCCTATACTCTTACCGGAGATTCTTTCCTTCCGGTACACCGGGAGATACCGGTTCAATCCTATAGAAAAAACAATTCAAATAGATTTATCCATTAAAACCAAAGATTATGAAAA